>JBDLSO010000019.1:0-11439 GCA_039799445.1 Candidatus Parcubacteria bacterium
GTTTATAAATATTACCAAAGCATGTAACTAAGTTCTTGCATTAAATAAGTAGTTAGTATAAAATATAAAGGTAGGATATTAATTAGTTATACCATTACCTAATCTGAAGCGTTCCTATAATAAGACTCGTAAGAGTCGTCAAGCTCTGAGCCATACAAATGTATGGCTCATCTTGTTTTATATTTTCCATAGAGTAAACTATATATATGAAATATTCACTTGGACTAGATATAGGAGTTACCTCAATTGGGTGGAGTGTAATTAATGAAGAAAAGAATCGCATAGAAGATTTAGGCGTTCGCATATTCGAAGCCGCTGAAAATCCTAAGAATGGTAGTCCACTAGCAGAAGCTCGTAGAGAAGCTCGTGCTATCAGGCGTAGACTCGGTAGACGAGCAAATAGAATGCTTACTCTTAAAAATATTTTTATATCACAAGGGCTTTTGACTGCAGAACAAATAGATACCATATATCCAACAACAAAAGAACAGAATCCATATATATTAAGAGTTCATGCACTAGATAATAAAATATCAAATAAAGAATTATACATTATTCTTCATTCTATTTTGAAACGCCGTGGCTACAAGTCAGCACGTAAAAAAGTAGAAGAAACAGATAAAGATACTGGTCCTGTATTGGGTAAAATAAGAGAAAATACTGAGCTATTACAGAAGTATAGAACAGTGGGTGAAATGTTCTTAAAAGATCCTATGTTCACTCAAAAATTAGATGCAAGGAGTGTACTAATAGTACGTAATAAAGGTGGTGATTACTCACATACGATACTTCGTTCTGATTTAGAAAAAGAGATAAAACTCATATTTGAATCACAACGAAAACTCGGTACTATTTTAAGTAGTGAATTTGAGACACAGATATTGTTTGCTTTTGGGTATCAAAAAGGTTTTGCTACTGGCGACCAACTCAAAAAAATGGTCGGGTACTGCACCTTTGAAAAAGATGAACAACGAGCCGCAAAAAGTACTCATTCGTTTCAACTATTTGTACTACTTCAGAGATTAGCCCAATTACGAATAATAAATGAAAATACAGGTGATAGATCTCTTACACAAGATGAAATAGATACCATATTAAAATTTGCCTATACTCACAAAGAAGTCAATTATAAACAAGTCAAAAAAGAATTAAGACTTCTTGATACCGAGACGTTTAATCTGGTACGTTACAACTTGAGAAAGAAAAACAAAGAAGGGGTTGAGATAATTGAAGACCTAGAAGCCAAGACAAAGCTAGGGGCACTCTCTACATATTATGAACTCAAGAATGCTAAAAATAAAAACTTACTTGATGGACAAATAGTAGAAGGTAAGTCTCTTGTTGTAAGTGAAAAAACTTGGAATAGGCTTTTTGAAAATAATTTTGAAAATATAGATGCCTTCGCAACAGTAAACACTTTGTATAAAACAGATGAAGATGTAATAGAAAATCTCAAAAAAGAGATTACTGGCATAACAGATACAGAAGTAGAAGAGCTTTCAAGTTTCAACTATAACGGGTTTGGACACCTATCTCTCAAAGCTATACGCAAGATAAATCTAGAACTTGCTAAAGGATTAGTATACAGCGATGCCTGTAAGGCCGTAGGCTACGATTTCAAAGGTAAGGGGCAGGATAAATCTTTGAAGCTGACTAGTTTTATTATTGATCACCAGAGGCTTGGGCTACAAAAAAGAGAGTTTGACATCATATCAAATCCAGTTGTCAAAAGAGCGTTATCGCAGTGTATAAAAGTTGTAAATGCTGTGATAGAAAAACATGGCTCTCCGTATTATGTAAAAATAGAGTTTGCTCGCGAACTTGGTAAAACTCATAAAGATCGCAGTGATATTGAGAAAAAGCAAAATATAGGCAGAGAGAATAATGAAAAAATAAAGAAAGAAGTAGAAAATCTCGGAGTAGAATCTCCAAGTGGTTTTGATATTGTAAAATATAAACTTTGGAAATCACAAGACTGTAAATGTGCTTATACACAGAGACCAATATATGAGGAGCAGCTTTTTGGCGACAACTTTGTAGAGGTTGACCACATAATACCGTACAGTAGATGTGGTGATGATGGAAGCAATAACAAAGTTTTAGTACTCAAAGCCAGCAATCAAGACAAATTAAACCGCACACCATTTGAATGGTTCGGAGATGACGAAGATAGATGGGCCAACTTTGAAGCTTTTGTTAATGCCTTGCAGTTGCCATACAAAAAAAAGCAAAACTTGTTGGTTAAAAAATACAAGAACAATGATTGGAATGCTAGAGCGCTCAATGATACTCGCTATATCACCAAGTATCTCAAAAATCATATCGAAAATACCTTGATATTTGCTGGCGAGGATATCAATATAGATTATGGTACTCAAGAAAAAACAAAAGAATCAAAACAAAGAGTCATCGTAACTAATGGTATCACCACAGCATACCTACGAAAGCGCTGGGGGCTATCTAAAGACCGAGATGAAAGTAACTTGCACCACGCAATGGACGCTACTATCGTAGCGACTGTATCTCCAACACTTATAAAAAAGATAACTTCTTTTTCAAAGAGTAGGGAAGTGATGAAATATCTACAAGTTCACAAACAAATAGACGGATTGGACCCAGAGACTGGTGTTGTATACGATAGTGAAACTATAGAGTTATCAAAACAAATGATTGTAAACTACAATCAAAAAACCTACAAGCATTTTCCAGAGCCTTGGGAAGGATTTGCCAATGAAACTAGAACTAGACTTAACCCCAAAATAGCAGATGCGGACGAGATGAGGCGTTATCTAAAAGATAAACCAGGCTATGCTTTTAGTGATATGGCCTTTGTTAAGCCAGTATTTGTATCTCGCATGCCCAAACGTGGCGTCACAGGGCAGGCTCATAAGGAAACACTACGTTCACCAAGGTTTTTCCTACAAGGACAAAATAAGTCGAGTATCAGAGTTCAATTAACCTCACTCAAACAAAAAGACTTAGAAAATATTTTAGGAGAATCAAAAGAAAGTGTTTTGTACAAAGAGTTGCAAGCTCGTTTTGCGGAGTATGGTGACAAAGCTGAAGTGGCTTTCAAAGAACCGATATACAGAAAAGATAAAGCTGGAAACAATGTAAACATTGTTCGTAGTATTAAGGTGGTAGATAACTCACAAAACTCTGGATATGTAATTAATCAAGACAAAGCATTGGTAGATAATGGAGGAATGTCAAGAGTAGATATATTTACTAAAGATGTTGAGGGTAGGAAAAAGTACTATACTGTACCAGTGTACAGTCATCAGATAGCTCAAAAAGAATTACCAGTTAGAATATTACCAGTTCCTAAAAAAGTTGGTTTCATAAATGTAGACGAATCTTTTATCTTTTGTTTTTCTGTCTATCCAAATGACCTGCTTAAAATAGTCGGAGAGGCAGGTGATGTTACTTTTGGGTATTATGTAAAATATAATATAAGTTCAGCAGGATATAGTTTTATTGGACACGCAGATACTAGTAGAAAAGACATAGACTTGATTTCTAAAAGTATAGGAAATGCCAAAATAGTTGAAAAATATCAAGTTGACGTACTTGGCAATTATACTAAAGTAAAAAAAGAAGTCAGATTAGGTAGGATAATTAAAAACAAAAAGTAGTATGTCTTGGAGAGTTATACATATTGGTAACCCAGCCAAAGTCTCACTTACACAAAGGCAGTTAGTGATAGAACAAGCAGAAAAAGTCTCAATACCACTCGAAGATATATCTGTCCTGATGATAGATTCATACGGAGTACAGCTCAGTACCCAAGTACTGGCAGGCTTAGCAGAGGAGAAAGTCACAGTCTATGTATGCGACGACAAGCACATTCCTAGTTGTGTATTGCTACCGTATCAGCAACACTCAAGACAGCTCAAAGTGATGCAATCTCAGCTCGCGCTCAGCGAGCCATTCAAAAAGAGGTTGTGGCAATCTATCATAGAACAAAAGATACTTAATCAATCTACTGTATTAGATATTTTGAAGCTAGAACACAAGCTCGCAAGTATAGCCAAGACAGTCAAAAGCGGCGACCCTGATGGCAGGGAAGCATACGCTAGTAACCTCTATTTTAGAAGTATATTCGAAGGAAGCTCAACTCGCCGCAGTCCGACCAAAACCAACTCAGCTTTTAATTATGGCTACGCAGTGCTGCGTGGGGCTATCGCTCGTCAGCTGGCGGCACATGGATTTATAACAGCACTTGGCATACATCACAAAAGCGAACTCAACTCTTTTAATCTAGCTGATGATTTTATAGAAGCCTTCAGGCCGGTGCTGGATAAGTATGTGTTGTTGGAAATACTCCCAAATAGCCAAGGGGAAGAAAGAGAGTTATTAAAAGAAGATAGGGTACAGATACTTGACATATTAAATAAACATGTTATAATGGATAACGAAAAACACACTGTAAAAAATGCTATTGAAATTATGGTAAAAAGTTTTTCTAGTTGCTGCAGTAACGGCGACTATACTTTATTAAAACTCCCAATACTAACCTATGAGTCGCTTTATGAGAATGATGGTGATGTTTGATTTACCCACAGAAACCAAAACAGACAAGAAAAACTACACAGAGTTTAGAAGATTTTTACTCAAAGATGGATTTGATATGATGCAGTACTCGGTATATACTAGATTGTGTTCATCTGTTGATGTTGTAGATACTCATGCAAAGAGAGTTGTCAGCCAAGCTCCCAAAAAAGGATCAATACGGTTAATAACCATAACCAACAAGCAATTTGCTGATATGTACATATTGGCTGGTAAAAAATCCACCAATGAAAGAATCTTAACCAATGCAAGTCTCTCACTTTTTTAATCAAAAATCCCCTATAATTCCTTACGGAATCAGGGGATTTTTGATTACCAATTATACCATTACCTAATCTGAAGGGGAACTATAACCTGCTAGACACTGCTGTACCAGAGGTACCTATTATACCATTACCTAATCTGAAGGGGAACTATAACCGAGCTTTTGGATAATTATAAAAAGGCGCTATTATACCATTACCTAATCTGAAGGGGAACTATAACCCAAACGCTGCTCCACCATAACCAACAAATATTATACCATTACCTAATCTGAAGGGGAACTATAACCAAAACTACTGTTAGTGCGTTATCTTTTTATTATACCATTACCTAATCTGAAGGGGAACTATAACACCAGTTTCTAGTTCATCCTTAGTCAGCTCATTATACCATTACCTAATCTGAAGGGGAACTATAACGTTCTGTGGATCTAGCTCGTAGGTATCAGATTATACCATTACCTAATCTGAAGGGGAACTATAACTATAAGTTGCGTACTTGTTATATTTCATTGATTATACCATTACCTAATCTGAAGGGGAACTATAACTCGGTTGTACGCTTCGTTTACGACTAGGTAATTATACCATTACCTAATCTGAAGGGGAACTATAACGTCATGAGTGTACAACCAATGAGATATACAATTATACCATTACCTAATCTGAAGGGGAACTATAACTGTCAATGTTTCGTTCTCCAAAGTTTTGTCATTATACCATTACCTAATCTGAAGGGGAACTATAACGTTGCCAGACTTGATTGAGATTCTACTTCATTATACCATTACCTAATCTGAAGGGGAACTATAACTAGAATACATGGGGGTAGGGGGGAAGTTATATTATACCATTACCTAATCTGAAGGGGAACTATAACTCTACCCGTAGTGCTTCAGCTTCTTTAGCCATTATACCATTACCTAATCTGAAGGGGAACTATAACCTGGTGCTTGCGCTTTTGCTTATCATTCTTATTATACCATTACCTAATCTGAAGGGGAACTATAACGAATACGTGCAGGAATACCTAGCAAAATTAATTATACCATTACCTAATCTGAAGGGGAACTATAACTCTGTTTGAGATGCGTTTATCAAGTAGAGCATTATACCATTACCTAATCTGAAGGGGAACTATAACAGATGAGTGTGTTACTTGAAGTAAAGCGTGAGACAGTGAATGATTCATACCCTGTGATAATAGAGTAAATATCAAAACAGCGCCCGCTTCCGCGGGCGCTGTTTTGAATTATATTCTCTATCCTACATTCTATATTCCGCCTACTTTAGAAATCAAGTATCACAGGTATGATGACTGGACTCTTTTGAGTTTTTTGTAATAAGAATTTAGTCAAAACCTCAGTCACATTGCCTTTAGCTTCTTCTGTATCAACTGGATTCATACCAACAGTACTATCCTCAATAGTTTTCTTGATCAGAATTCGAGCTTGTCTGAGTAGCTCTTGCGACTCTTTGAGATACACAAAGCCGCGAGATATAAGGTCAGGTGATTTACGCAATTTGCCAGTCTTCGAATCAAGTACTGCAATCACAACAAACATACCATCTTCTGCCAACAGTTTTCTATCACGGATAACAACTTCTTGTATATCACCAACAGAGTTACCATCCACCATAATCGGTGCACCAGGGGCATTTTCTTTGAGTCTCACAATCTTTGTTCCGCCTTCTTGTATTTCGATAATAGCTCCATTGTCTGGAATAATTGTATTTTCTTTTGGCATGCCAAGCGATTGCGCAATCTCGGTATGAACCCTGAGCATATAATGATACCCGTGCACTGGTACAAAGAATTTAGCATTTACTTTGCGATGTATCCAAGCAGTTTCTTCGCGATTGGCATGACCAGATGAATGCACATCACTTGTTTGATATGTGATAATACGCGCACCTTGGCGAGAAATATTATCTTTTAGTTTTTGTATACTACGCTCATTTCCAGGGATAACAGATGCAGAAAAGAGAATAGTATCAGTAGGATTGAGTTTTATATACTTGTGAGTATTTGTCGACATACGCACTAGCGCCGAGTAGTCATTGGCTTGGGCACCAGTGGAAAGAATAATGAT
Source organism: Candidatus Parcubacteria bacterium (assembly GCA_039799445.1). Lineage (GTDB taxonomy): Bacteria > Patescibacteriota > Minisyncoccia > Phycocordibacterales > UBA5272 > JBDLSO01. The sequence continues at coordinate 6,929 of JBDLSO010000019.1, forward strand.
ACGATCTGGTGGGTAATTACCCATTTCCTCCACAGTGATGATTGTACCTGGTTTTGGTTCAAGCATACGCAGTTGCTTCACGATTTCAACATTTGTTTTGAGACTTCTTCCTTCAACGACAATTTTTTTGTTGGTTCTCTCGGCAATATTGATAATTGCCATGATACGCTCTACAAGCGAAGCAAACATACCAATCACCAATCGTCCTTTTGTATTGGCGATAATCTCAGCAATATTTTTCTCAACTTGTGATTCTGTAATAGACCAGCCTGGGCGCTCGACATTGGTAGAGTCAGCCATCAGTAGTAGTACATTTTCTTTTTCAAATTTTGCAAACTCCTTGTTCTCAGTTTCTACAGGTACGCCATTTTCATGCTCAAGCTTGAGGTCACCAGTCATAACAATACTTCCTTGCGGAGTACGTATGATGACACCCATAGCATCTGGGATAGTGTGTGTTACTGCAAAGAATTTGAGAGTTATATCACCAAGAGTTATAGTACTTTCTTTTTCGACAACTGTGATATCAAGTGGTGGTAGATGGGGGAACTCATCTTGACGTCGCTTAATCAGTACAGTTGTAAGTAGGCGAGAGTAAATAGGTGGGTTACCAATGCGTGGCATAATATATGGTATACCACCAATATGATCCAAGTGTGCATGAGTGATAACTACTGCTTTTATCTTTTCTTTACGATCTTCAAGATAGCGAGTATTTGGTAGTACGTATTCGATTCCAGGATAATCAGCATCTTGGAAACTAAAACCGATATCAACAACAATAATACTGTCTTTGTATTCAATCAGTGTCATATTGCGACCAACCTCCTCTACACCACCAAGCGGTATAATACGAATATTATCACCAAGTGGCGGCACAACATCCATTTTTGCGTTCGAGGTTATATATCTAGATTCAGGTTGAGTATAACTTTTAGATGACTTGCCACCAGATCTATTTCCGAAACCTTTATTTCTTTGCCCTCCGGATTGTTTTTTCTGGAACTGTTTTGGAGCGGTTGTACTTGGTGTATAAGGTGTATGTGCTTTGGGTACTCTTGGTTTAGCTGGAGTCCAACTTGGCTTTGAGGTATCTTCTTTTTTGGGATTATGTTGTGGAGGCGTTGCTCCTGTAGGTATATGTGTGTTCATGTATTTTTAATGTATTGCTGAATGTATGGTTTGTAAGAGGGGAATAGTATGTAGAACACTCCAAATTTTTTCTGTTCGTATGTACCATGTATGCACTTGTGTAAATCGGTCTTCGGGACTCACTATTCTACTAAAGTCAGGTATATGTATATGCTTGTCGGTAACATATATGAATTCAGGACTGTATATAAGTGAAGCAGGAGAGTCTGCTGTAAACTCAGATATAAATGTATTATACGATTCCTCACTTACTTTACCACTGCGTATTTGTTCCAATACTGCATCTACTTTTGTATTTGCATATTGACTGAGATTGAGTCCGGGGTCTTTTCTTTGACTTGAATGCCAGAATGCATATAAGTTTTCTTCATCTGAAACGACTGTACCGTACAAGAGAGCTTCATATTTTCTATCTTTAATAATTTTCTGATTCAAGTCTCCCAATTCATAGGATTCTATAGTAACTCTTGCTCCGAGCTCTTGCCATGTGTTTTGTAATATCTCTGTTGTTTTTTCAAATTCTGGTATACCACTCACAGTCGTAAGAGTAAAGGCAAGTTCTGTATTTTTACCCGCAATCACTTTCTCATATATTGTTGTACTTGCATTTCTTTTCCAACCATCTGCCTCGAGAATCTTTCTTGATTCTTCTATTGAAAAGAGACGTTCACCCTTTTGTTCAAAAAAAAGTGTTGGAATGGGTGAAACAGTTGGTTCACCAAATCCATATAGAGCGGCGGTTATTATTTGTTTTGTATCAATAGCAGATGAGAGTGCTTTTCGAACAGCGCTACTTACAAAAATTTGATTCTTGTCCTGATTCCAGAATACCCCATATATACGAGGCAGATTTGTCAGATGTGTTTTCAATCCTCCATTATCTTTAAGAAAACTAGCATTGTTTGGCCCAAGAGCACTTGCGTTTGCGATAGAACCTTTCTCAATATCTTTCAACAGTTCTGCTTCATTTTGATATATTTCAATACTAAATGTATCAATATATGGTTTTCCACCAGAGAAATCATCAAACGCCCGAAGTGTATATTTTTTTTGTATTCCTGATTTTTTTTCTATATCTACTATTTTGTATGGACCAGAACCAATAGGGGATAAATTGTAGTCACTGAGTGCTATTGCTTCGATAGGGAGATTCTTCCAAATATGTTTAGGAAGTATCCCTAGATCAAGTGATTGTATGAATCTTGGATATGGCTTTTTGAGTGTAAATATCAGAGTTTGTTCGTCTTTCTCTGATACCGCCACTCCTTCCCATTCTATTTTCTTGACGCTACCCAGCGCGTCATCTTGAACGAGCGCGATAGTATAGAGTACATCGGCTGTTGTCAGAGGTTTTCCATCATGAAAGGTGAGTCCATCTTTCAATACTATTGTATAAGTGAGTGCGTCTTCTGAAACAGTATAACTTTCAGCCAAATCAGGCAACATATTTCCGTCTGCATCTTGCCGCAATAGTCCAGAATAAATCAAACTAGTCAGATCAAGATCAGATTGCGATACTGCGAGAAGCGGATTGATAAGACGTGGCGATCCCACAACCCCCTCACGAACCGTTCCTCCATATGCAGGTACCTCAATCGAGAATTTTGATTGTAGCTTAAGCAGTCCGGCACAGAGACTCAATACAAATACTATAAAAAGAGCCAATATACCAAGTAATTGAAGTGGGGAGAATGATTCTAGGACCGCTCGCAGTTTGTCAGTGGGTGTCATATAGAATAGATATCACAACTATATATGTGTGATAGAAGCATATATCTTCTCAGAAGATATGTTTTGTATGGGTTAGCAAGCTATTTAAGCAGCAATAATACTTACCAAAGATGACACAACAAAGAGTATAGAGACAAGTATTGTCAATTGAAAAACTGTTTTTTCTGAACCACGTCTTGTATGTGTTCCTGTTCCTCCTTCTGAACTAAATGCACCCGCTGAGTCGGTTTGTGGACGTTGCAGCAATATGAGTACAATGAGTATAACTCCAAAAACAAGAGTCAGAATAGGAGAGAGTGAAGTAATTTGCATGAATATAGTATAGCGTATTTGCCAAAAAAATGCAAAAGTTACTGAGTGTGCAACTTTTCTATAGTGTACATCTCAGTTGCTATTGCTTCTACTTTTTGATATAGATAGAAGCTAAAAAGTATCAATGCTATTGCACAAAGTGTCATTAGTTTGCCACCAACTTTATATTCGGTGAGGGAATACATATGGATACAGTTTACAGAGTTATAAGGGCGATGTCTAGGAGATGGAGTATAAGAGACGACACACTGGATTATTTTATTCTATATATTCTTGGTGGTGCCCATCTCGTGATAGAACCCACGGGTTCATTGTGGGGTAAAGGTTTTTAATTTTTCAATTGTAACATAATACTCTACGCACCTCGTGACAGTAAATTTTAATAAATTATTAAAATCTTTCTACTCTTTAATTTTATTAAAAAGTTGAGAATCTTTTTTAGGAATAAAAATCGGTATAGGGCTTTGCTTAATTCTGCATAGAACATTTAATCTATGAAACCCGTCTTTTATGGTGTAGGGATAATTTAAGTTTGCAGAATCTACAATAAATGGTGGTGAAAGTTTTCCTCCGATTAAATTATGTTGTAAAATCTTTTGTATTTTATATTTTGAATCTAAGTCGTACGGATTCTTTAACCAATTTCTAGTATGTTTAATATTAAGTCTTTGAATTAGTTTTTCTAAATTAACTTTTATTATTGTAAAACCTTCGGGATATTCTGAAATAAGATACTCTCTAGGAAAACTGTTATAGTGATTAATTGCTTCGGCTGGATCCAACTCCCAGTCAAGGTCTAAATTCTTAGTCACGTATATTTTCATTTTTTTGTGATATTTACATCTTTTTACAGACCTCGTGCTATCATCGTTTGGTGCCGGAGAAAGGACTTGGTCAGGAGTAGATTATTTTTATATTCGCTTTGCTCATTATAAATATATCTCTCACGACCCTGGCTCGCGACAAGTACTTCACTCCGCTCCGTCTTGTATACCGCTCCGCCTTTCAAGTCCTTTCTCCACCGATAAAATAAATCACCCAAGGAAAATCCTTGGGTTCATTATTTCATAGTGCCGGAGAAAGGACTTGAACCTTCACATCTTTCGATACTAGTTCCTAAGACTAGTGCGTCTACCAATTTCGCCACCCCGGCATGTGATACACAGTATAGCAGATATTGAGTATTTGTAAATAAAAAAAGGAGAGCAGTCAATGCTCTCCTGTGATACCCTCAACCATCTGGGAAGAGAAATCGCCACTGTTCATCAGTGGCACCAATTTCTTGTTGGTTCAATCCCGCATCGGTGATATTTCGT
>JBDLSO010000020.1:0-11120 GCA_039799445.1 Candidatus Parcubacteria bacterium
GCTCGTATACCATGTTTCTTGGCATACAGAGCTATATCTCTTCTTACTCTTGGTAGATGTTTGTCTATTGAATACATATATACATTGTAGAACGTGAGAGTGTTCTCAAGGTATTGAACCATAACGGACCGCTTGACAAATATATATAAAGGTGATATACTTGTATATAAGATATCGGTACGAGCGTAGGATATCGTCATGCATATACTATACTGCAAAAAGTATAAGTACTTGACAAATATATTTATATTTGCTATAATATGCATATTAATAACATTAGTAGTTTGCCTTGAGGGCAAGCTTCAACACAAAAAAGATATGAAAACAATATTTAAATCATTCCTTTTGGTTCTTGCTCTCATAGTGTCAGCAAACAATGCCTATGCAGCAAATTCATTTGCGACTAAAAATGCAGACGGAACCTATACAGGAACACTATATGCAAGCATCAGTGCGCAAGCAGATTCTTGGATAGAACTTAACAAAGGTGCAGGCTTGCAACAATACGGTCGCACCACAAGACCAGCAGGAGAGTTCTCGGTACAAGTACCAGGACTTGAGTGTGGTAAATCATACCCATACAGACTAGGTGCTATCAATCCATATACAGGAGCAAACTTCTTTGGAGAAACTTTCAACCTAGAAGTACGATGTGATGGAACAGGTGGTCCAAGTACTATCTCTGTCACCACAGGCTCAAACACTTCTAACCAAACATCTGCAACCCTCAATGGTTCAGTATCAGCAAGTGCAAACTCTTGGATTGAAATCAACCTAGGAAATGGACCTGTACGAATTGGTGAAGGAACTCGCTCTGGATCATATTCAGGATATGTCTCAGGACTTACTTGTAACACAACATATTACTACCGTGCAGTAGCTCAAGGCTCAAACGGAGTAGTATATGGTTCTACACAAAGTTTTACAACAAGTGCATGTAATAGTGGTGGGGGCAACAACAGCATCTCTGCAATCACTACGGTTGCGACTGGTGTTGGATACAATATTGCTCGTCTCAATGGTATTGGACTAGTAAATACAACTCCTACAAATGCATACTTTGAATGGGGAACCAATAGTTCAAGTCTAAACAACAGAACTCAAATAAAAACATATTACGAGTCAAATTCAGTACCAGTACTTGATATATTGACAGGACTCTCTGCAAACACAACGTACTACTACCGTGTAGTAGCACAAAATCCAGGAGGATCAACAGCATACGGACAAATCGTTTCATTCCGTACAGAGACAACCCCTAGCACAACTGTTGTGAGTACAAATACAAACAACACAAATACTACTCGTACCGTTACAAATACAAACACTAGTGGAATCGTATACATACCAGTGCAACTTGCAAACGTTGGAACACTTACAACAGGAGTAAACGGTTCTACGAATGTTCCTTCATTTGCAACTGTTGGAGTAGCAAAATCAAGTGCAAATGGATGTGAAAATACATTCACTATCACTTACACAAACACAAGTGATAAACTATTGTCAAACACAATACTGTCTGTGAACCTACCAAACGAGCTTGAATTTGTTTCAGCGACTGATGGGTCATTCCGTGCTACTGACAGTACACTTACTATCCCAGTTGGTACATTAGAAGCAAGACAATCTAAAACTGTCACTATCACTACAAAGGTTTTAAGTGGTGCACAAAGTGGAAAACAAGTTGCAGTAACTGCATACCTAAACTACACAGAAGGATCTTCTAACGCTCAAAACCAAGTAACCGGATACACAATCCTCACACTCGGAGATAACTGTTCTACAACAGTAACAAAGACATCTCAGGCTGGTGCGGCAGGACTCTTTGGATTCCTTCCAAACAATATATGGCAGTGGATACTAGTGCTATTTGCAATCGCACTTATCATTATTGCAGGACGCTCTCTCTTTGGAGGTAGTAAACCAGCAGCTCACTAATTTGGATTTCTAAATGAAATACATACACAAAAGCCCCGTAAGGGGTTTTTGTGTATTCAAAGAAATATAGGTTGAATGTCATAAAATGATATACTACAGTTATGAATAGTCCTCAAACACATACCTATATTTCACAATCGTTACAACAAACACAAGAAATAGCACAAACCTTTTTGAAACATATTCAGCCAAGTAAAACCCACGCAACAATACTTTTTTTCTGCGGAGATCTTGGGTCTGGTAAAACAACTTTTACTCAAAGTCTAGCCAAGGCACTTGGTGTCAAAGAGTCTGTTATCTCCCCTACATTTATTTTGGAAAAAAGATATGCAGTAAAAAAACACCCACATTTTACAAGATTGGTGCACATAGACGCCTATCGCTTTGATACTCCAAAGGAAGCACATGTTCTCCGTCTAGAGGAAACAAGTGCTGACACTCACTCGCTTATTGTCATCGAATGGCCAGAGAGAATAGGAACAAGTATTAAAGCATCGCACACAGTACAGTTTACTTCTCTTCTAGAGAATACAAAACAAATTACATGGCAGTAAAAAATCACAAAAAAAGAATAGTTCTATTAGATGCACATGCGATTATCCATCGCGCGTATCACGCACTGCCGGATTTTGTCTCATCAACAGGCGAGCCAACAGGTGCTTTGTATGGTGTCTGCACCATGCTCCTTCGTATCGGAGCAGAGCTGCGTCCTGACTATGTGATATCTTGTTATGATTTACCCAAACCAACATTTAGACATGTTGCATATGAAAACTATAAAGCTGGCAGACAAAAAGCTGAGGATGGATTGGTGGTACAATTACAGACAAGTAGAGATATATTTGATGCTTTTGATATACCAATATATGAAAAGTCTGGATTTGAAGCAGATGATATTTTGGGAACCATTGTTGAGCAATTGCGTGATGATACCGAGGTAGAGATCATTATTGCTTCGGGCGATATGGACACTATGCAGTTGATTGAAGGAAACAAGGTGCAAGTATATACTCTAAAGAAGGGTATACACGACACTATTTTATACAACCAAAAAGCAGTAGAAGAGCGTTTTGGATTTGCACCAAACCAAATACCTGACTACAAAGGGCTCGCTGGAGACACTTCTGATAATATTATTGGTATCAAAGGCATTGGTACGAAAACAGCAACCAACATTATATCCACATACGGCAGTATTGAAAATCTATACAAAAATATACAAAAAGATAATTTTGGTTTTCAAGGTATGACTCCACGTATCAAACAACTCCTTGTCGATGGGCAAGAGGATGCACTTTTTTCAAAAACATTAGCAACTATTCGAAGAGACGCACCAATAGTATTTACATATCCAAAAATTCCTTGGATAGAAACACTAAGTGAAGAAAAAGTTCTAGCCGTTATCACTAGATTTGAATTTAAGTCCCTCACAGGTAGAGTTACTCAACTCAAAGGTGTATATGCCGGAACAGTCAGTCCATCCCTATACACAAAAACAAGCAGCAGTAAAAAAACCACAACAGAAGAAAATACAGAAGTACTTACACGTATTGAAATGAAGCAGCTACAAGTGCTCTGTTGGCTATTAAATGCTGACAAAACCAACCCAAAACGTGAAGATATTTTAGAGGTCGCACAAACCACTACCTTGAACGAGGCAAAAAAAGTACTTGAAAGTAGAGTGATGGCAGATACAGTACTCGCTCAATTATATACACATATGGAGCAACCACTACTAGAAGCAGTGGAACGTATGTATCAGGTTGGTGTATCTCTTGATACTGCATATTTGCAAAAACTTGAAATCTCTTTTACTAAAACGCTCGAAACAGAAACAAAGACAATCTACAAACTCGCAGGAAAAGAATTCAACATCAATTCACCCAAACAACTCAGTGAAGTATTGTTTGGTGATCTGAAGCTCGAACTCAAAGGTATAAAAAAAACAAGTACAGGAGCTCGCTCAACCAATATTGAAACATTAGAAAAACTAAAAGATGCGCATGAAATAGTGCCGCACATAATGGTATACAGAGAACTAGAAAAAATGCAAAATACCTATATTATGAGTTTGCCCAAAATGGTGCATGAAGACAACAAAGTACACAGTGACTTTATACAAACAGGCGCAGCAACAGGTAGATTTTCTTCGGAAAACCCAAATATGCAAAATATTCCTGTCGTTTTAGAAGAAGGAAAAAATATCAGGCGAGCATTTGTAGCTGGAACAGGCAAGATATTTCTCGCATTTGATTATTCACAAATAGATTTGCGTTGCGCTGCTATACTTTCAAATGATTCACAACTACAAGCAATTTTCCTCCACAACAAAGATGCACATACGAGCGTTGCAGCAGAAGTGTTTGGTGTAAAAGAGGAGGCGGTGACACCTGAAATGCGTAGAGCTGCAAAAGTTATCAATTTTGGAATAGTATACGGTATGGGTGTCAGCGCACTCAAAGACGGACTTGGTGGTAGCAGAGAAGAAGCTCAAACATTTTATGACGCATACAAAAATTCATTTAGAGAGCTAATGAATTATTTGGAACAAGTAAAAATAAGCGCCAAAAACAAAGGCTATACTGAGACCCTATATGGTAGAAGAAGACCAATGCCACTATTACGTTCGGCATTACCTTTTCTGCGAGCCCAAGGCGAGCGTATGGCAATAAATGCTCCTATACAAGGCACAACGGCCGATATAATGCGCTTTGCTCTTGTAGATGTATACACAGCACTTAGACAAAATGGATATACAGACAAAGCTGAATTGGTATTACAAATACATGATGAATTAATACTTGAAGTCGATGAAAGTCTAGTACACGAAGTAAGTGCTTTGGTTATAGGGTGTATGGAGGGAGTATTAGAAAAATATGCTTCGCTTGAAATTATGACAAGTGCTCATGTACCACTCCGTGTCAATATCAAGAAAGGATATACATTGGGAGACTTATCATAATACAATTGTATGCTATATATAATAACAGGTGATGACCGCCGAACACAAAAAAAATATATACAGAACACATGGGGGGCAACCGAGGCGACTCTTCTGTTTCTAGATCAAGATAATTTTACTCAAGATTCCTTTGAGCAAACACTTTTTGGAAGTGGATTATTTGGAGAAACATATGTACTTGTACTCGATGGTATATGTGAGAATGCGGCGGAGAGAAACTACATACTTTCAAATGCATCTGAAATAGCAAATAGAGATACTATTGTTGTACTTATTGAGAAAAAAATAGATGTTGATTTTCTCAAAGAGATAGAAAAGTATTGTAAGGGTGTACAAAGTTTCAAACTTCCTGAAACTCGCACAGACTTCACACTCTGGAGTGCAATATATGCGCGCAACAAAAAAAGCGCATGGATGTCTTTTGTGGAACAAGCAGAGACAGAGTCAGTCGAGAGAATACATGCGACAATGCTTGGACAATTTAAAAATATGTACAAAATAAAAGCATATGGCACGAGCAAGACCTACAAAGAACTTGATTTTGAAAAAGAAAGCAGTTTTGTCAGTGCTCAAAAAGGAGCAGCGCTCTATAGCTTGGAGGAAATCGAGTATTGCTTTTATACTTTAACCAAAATGCCACTACTCGCTCATAATGGAGAAACAGATTTAGGGCTTTCTATAGAAAAGTTTTTGCTAGAGAATTTGTAACACAAGATAAAAATGAGAAAGAATGAGAAACAGATACAAACAAAGCCCAGACAACTTTGTGTGGGCTTGTGGGCGGATTACATGAATCCTGGTTTCTGTGATATGCATATCATAGAAACAAAGTGAGCAAGTGAGATACAATATCTCACCAAAGGAAAGGGCAAAAGTTAATTACAAATTGTTAGATGAAAATTAAGGTCAAAAAGGCGACCTAGGTACCTATCTAAAATATCGTAAAACTCCCACCATCTAGTATACGTCTACGCGCACCAGCGCGCAAGCTGTGCCTGTGGATAAATTGATGGCCAGCAAAATAACTGTACAAATTATCAAAATTTGGTATACTAAGCTACATTGGTCACAAACAAACAACAAAGTGCCGATTGCAAGATACATACTTGCCCTTATAGCTCAGTCGGTAGAGCACCTGCCTTTTAAGCAGAGGGTCGTAGGTTCGAATCCTACTGAGGGCACTATTACAAAAAATACCCAGAGTCCACTCTCTGGGTATTTTTTGTAATCTGCCAAACAGTCCGGATTCGAACCGTAGGCGCTGGTTTTTAATGTAGCGAAGCGAAATATAAAAACTATGCGTCTCGACTGCAAGGAGAGGCGAATCCTACTTAAATCACGACAAATATCTGTGATCACAAAAATCAAATACCCCACCGCGTGTGGGGTATTTTGTTATGCTGATGTTTTGAGGTAGGATTCGAACCGCAGGCGCTCGTTTTTAATGTAGCGAATCCTATCTAATCTATTCTAGTGCACAGTCTCACCCAACTCTTTTACAATTATTTCAATAAGTGCAGCTTTATTTTTGAGAAATAATTCTTGCCACTCTGGGTGTGCATCAAACAGTATTCGAAACCTATCGGCATATCGCTCTATAAATACAGGAAGCCCTATATCTAGTGAATCCGCTACATCTATTTGTAGCATATTTGCGATATATGTTTCACTGAAGACTAGCGCGCTATGTGGGTTTTGTGGTAGTTCTTGTCGATACATATATATAAGTATGAAGTACAGAGTGACTTTTGTACAGGTGTGAGTGTACCATATGACATATTGACAAAAATAAATATTTAGTATATCATATATATAGATGACGGCTCCTCATACACCACTGTAAGGTGTTGAGTCAACAATATTGTGAACCCATATCCTTTCGATGGTGTTCCAATAGTGAGACGGTCTGGTACAGAAACGGAGGAATATTTTCGCCTGAACTTCTCTATAAGAGTCGATAGGGTGCCCGAGTTTTTGTATTTCATACCCCCCGAGAATTCACTCGGGGGGTATTTACATATATGTAATATATTCAAGCAAAAAAAACACCTCGCACGTATTAGTGTGCGAGGTGTTTTTTACTTATTTTTGTTTAGCAATAGCGAGTGCCAAGCGAGATTTCTTGCGAGATGCTTGATTTTTCTTAATAACACCGCGTTTTGCAGCCTTATCGAGCGCTTTGAACGCTGCACTGAGAGACTTCTCGGCAGTAGCAACATCTTTCTTAACGATAAGAGTTCGCACCGCTTTAACTGTTTCGCGCATTGTTTTCTTACGGCGGTCATTGACCACCTTGTTGCGCTCACTTTTGTTGATTGCTAATTTTGCTGATTTTGATATTGCCATAAATTGGTATTTTTGTATTCATTCTGTATTACTTAATAAGAATGACAAACTTTTCGGAAACTGAGACTATTACACTATAACACAGATTATGAAATAAAAAAAGCCATTGTAGTATCGACCCCTTTTAAGACTTCTTACTTCTCACTATATTCCTCTTAAGCTAAACACTCACGTTTCTTTACTTAACCCTGTATGGTGTACAGTCTGTTTTATAATAAAACTACAAACACAAAACTATTCCTGCTATACTGTCTATATGATAGGATCACTTACAGGAAATAGTGTGCATCGCACAGAGAAATACATCATCCTTGATGTTGGGGGTGTGGGCTACAAAGTCTATGCTACTTTTGATACTATAGAATACGCAGCGAGTACCCCCGAAGTGTTTCTTTTTGTACACACTGTCGTGAGAGAAGATGTATTTGAGCTATATGGTTTTAGAGATGAAAATTCACTCACCCTTTTTGAACGCCTGATAAGTATTTCGGGCATCGGCCCGCGCTCGGCACTCGGCGTACTTGCAGTAGCACCCGTTGAGACACTTCGAAATGCAATCATTGCAGGAGATATTTCATACCTAACCAAAGTCAGCGGTATAGGTAAAAAAATCGCAGAAAAGATTATACTAGAACTACGAGATAGTATCGGAAAAAATATACAAATTGAAAACAATGCTGTACGCGATGACTCTGATGTAATCGAGGCACTGGAATCACTCGGATTCTCAAATACCCAAGCGCGAGCAGCACTGCAAAATGTTAGTACAGACACATTGGGTACAGATAATAAAATAAAAGAAGCATTACGCCAATTGGCAAAATAATCATATGTCACAGATAGATACTATATTACGCAAAACAAAAAAGTTTATACCCAAAGTAGTTTTCAAAACATTTCAACCCGCCTATCATAGACTACTTTCTTTGATGGGAGCTCTGCTCTATAGATTTCCTTCAAAAGGGATGCATGTGATTGTTATTACAGGAACAAAAGGAAAAACAAGTACTACTGAAATAGTAAATGCAATTTTAGAAGAAGCGGGTTACAAAACTGCTGTGCTCGGTACACTGCGTTTCAAAATAGGGACAGAAAGTACAAGCAACAAATACAAAATGTCAGTACCTGGCAGATTTTTTGTACAGAAATTTTTACGCCAAGCAGCAGATGCAGGTTGCCAATTTGCAGTGATTGAAATGACTAGTGAAGGAGCAAAACAATTCAGGCACAAAAGCATAGAGTTCAACACTATGATATTCACAAATCTCTCTCCTGAGCATATAGAAAGCCATGGATCATTTAAGAAATACAAAGAAGCAAAACTTTCTATAGCAAAAGAATTAGCCCGTTCTTCAAAACGACCTCGAACAATAATCGCAAATATGGATGACCCACATGGGGATAGTTTTTTGTCTATACATGCTGATGTAAAAGTACCATACTCACTTATGGATATAGAAATACTAGAAGAAACAGAACAAGAGAGTGTTTTTATATACGAGGACAAAAAAATAACAATTCATCTACCAGGTAGATTTAACATATATAATTCGTTGGCTGGTTTGGCGTTGGCAAAATCGCTTGGCGTCGATACAGAAAAAGCAAAAAACGCACTCGAAAAACTATCACAAATCAGGGGGCGTCTAGAACGAGTCGAAGAAGGGCAGGACTTTTCAGTGATTGTGGACTATGCACATACAGCAGATTCCTTGGAAAAAGTGTATAACATATACAAAGGCGCACGTAAGATAGCGGTACTTGGAGGTACTGGTGGTGGGCGAGATAGTGACAAACGTCGTATCATGGGTAGTATTGCCGAGGAACATTGTGCAGAGATTATATTAACCAACGAAGACCCATACGACGAAGATCCGATGCATATTATAGAAGATGTTGCCTCAGGTATCACTCACAAAATACCCAAAATAGTACTCGACAGAAGAGCGGCAATACGTGAAGCGATAGAACTTGCAAGAGCTGGCGATGTGATAATTATAACAGGCAAAGGAACCGATCCATATATTATGATTGCAGATGGTAAGAAAATTCCTTGGGATGATGCGACTGTTGCGAGGGAGGAATTGCGTGCATATCTAAAAAATAAAGAGTGAGTACTATGCCAGAACTTCCAGAAGTAGAAACAACAGTACGTGGTATGAATGAAACAGTGCGAGGTCTGGTCATCAGCGATATTTGGTGTGACTGGGACAAGCTGCTGAGAAACACAACACTTGCCGAAATGCAGAATCTTTTGATTGGTAGTACAATTACAAAAATAGAGAGACGTGGGAAAAATATACTCGCTTCTGTTTCAAATGGATACACCCTTATCATGCACATGAAAATGACTGGACACTTTATGTATGGCTCATATACGTATGATGTAAAAAAAGACACATGGGAACCACAAGATACAAATTCTGCTTTGGCTGATCCATTCAACAGGTTCGTGCACTTTGTCTTTTCATTTGAAAATAAAAAACAATTGGTTTTTTGTGATGTCAGAAAATTTGGCAAAATAGAAATTGTCAAAAACACAGAGCTCCATACTCATACACGACTTCAAAATATAGGTCCTGAGCCGCTTGAAACAGTATTTACATACGCTGTGTTTGAGCGACAGATACAACAGAAGCCCAAATCTAAAATCAAACAAGTATTGCTTGATCAGTCTATCATTGCAGGTATTGGAAATATTTATGCAGATGAATCGCTACATCTCGCGGGTATATATCCAGAGAGGATAGTTAGTAGCTTACATACAGATGAGTTGAAAAAGCTTTACAAGTCTATCAAAGTCTCACTGAGGAAAGGACTTACTCTTGGCGGTGACTCAACATCAGATTATAGGAATATATATGGCGAAAAAGGGCTTTCTCAAAATACTCACGCTGCGTACAGACAAACAGGTAAACGGTGTACAAAAAAAGGGTGCAGTGGTACAATAACAAGAATAGTAGTAGCCGCCCGTGGCACACATTTTTGTAACATATGTCAGATATAAAACCAGCAGCAAGTGGGGGACCAAGTCTAGGTGGGATATTCACCTGGTTTATTGTCGGGTTCGCAGTATTATATTCTATATGGTATTTCGGTGGTGGTCCACAAAAAGAAAGTTCAAACAATGCATTTATAGAACCGCCTACATACCAAAATCCATATACAAGCAAGACATATGGTACTATTGAAGAAATAGATGTACTCAATAGACAAGATGCCCAACCCCAACAATAAAAAGAGCTCATTGAGCTCTTTTTATGCATGTGTGCCTCCAGATGGAATCGAACCATCATCAAGAGCTTAGAAGGCTCCCGTTCTATCCGTTAAACTATGGAAGCTCCAATATATAATTGGTAGAGTTCACTATACCGTAAAATCGACTAAAAATCTAGGTTTGAGTATATATAAAAAAACATAGCTATGCAGAAACACAACTATGCTGTCAGTGAACAAATTGTTCGTAAGAGAAGCGGGTATCTGCGGGTTAGTCTGAGATGCGCTAACCCCGCTCGCTGATATTGCTTATCAGCACGTAAATCGCGTATTGTGCGCACCTCTTTTCGGCAACAGGTATAACTTTCCTTGCCTCTCCTTAATATACCTGAAAGAACTTTTCGCATTTGGTACCTCCTTTATAGTGCGATTAAAGTAGTAACTATATCATGTTTTTTAAATAAATCAACAACTCGGTCACTCTTGTGGTTTTCTTTGTTATACAAATTAAAAAAAATCGCATTCGGTCTGTCAGACAGATTAGGCAAAGAGGTCTGAATATGTCACCGTGGGTGGCTGATTATATTCATGTTCGAGGTTTTCTTCGTTCATAGGCACAGCAAAAAATAATAAGCCGAATGTAATACATTCGGCTTATTAT
>JBDLSO010000021.1:0-9511 GCA_039799445.1 Candidatus Parcubacteria bacterium
ATTGGCAGTACCACAGCAGTACCAGTCTCTCAATCACTAGAGAGAACAGGCTCTCTCACCACCACCCCAATTACAGAAAAGAGAGTATACACACTCAGTTGTGGATCAGGTGCAAGTAGTGCAGAGAAATCAATTGAAGTCAGTCCATATAGTTTAAGTGAGATATAGCTAAAGCAGCCCTGGAAGGGGCTGTTTTGGTGGGGGCAAGAAACAAGTACTGGCAACAGTACTTGTTTTTTTGTATACTATCTCTATGAATCAGCACCATACACTTGGGCATACGCACCCGATTATATTACTCATTGATGAAATAACAGCTATTTTTACCGATATGGGATTTTCAGTCGCAGAGGGGAGAGAACTTGTGAGCGAGAATGACAATTTTGATGTATTAAATTTCCCAAAAGATCATCCTGCACGTGACATGCAAGATACATTTTATATAGATACAAATAAAACAAGTGGCACAAACAGATTACTCCGTACACAAACGTCAAGTGTACAAGTGCCATATATGAAAGAAGCAATACTTCCGATACAGATGATTGTACCAGGAAAAGTGTTTCGCAATGAATCAACTGATGCAACTCACGAAATGCAATTTTTTCAACTCGAAGGTATGGTGATCAACAAAACAGCAAATGTCGCCGATCTCAAAAAAACACTTGAAGATTTTTTGACCAAAGTGTTCAAAAAAGAAGCAGAGATTAGAATGAGACCCAGCTTTTTTCCATTTGTTGAACCAGGTTATGAAGTTGATATGAACTGTTTTAAGTGTGGTGGACAGACAGACATATGCAGTGTCTGCAAAGGAAGTGGTTGGATAGAAATACTCGGTGCTGGAATGATACATCCAAATGTGTTGCGCGCAGGGGGTATTGATCCGCGTCTATATCAAGGTTTTGCATTTGGCTGCGGCATAGACCGTATTGCAATGCTCAAATGGGGTATAGACGATGTGAGATTATTATATAACGGTGATGTGCGAGTAGTAGCACAATTTTAATATATGAAATTCTCATACAATTGGTTACAAACACATATACAAGAAAAACTTCCGACGCCTGAGGTTATTTCACAGACACTCACACATAAATGTTTTGAGGTGGATGGCATCGAAAAGCTCGCAGATGACTATGTGTTTGATGTCAAGATTCTTCCAGACCGCTCACACGATGCTGCTGCACACAGAGTGCTTGCACGTGAGCTCTGTTACTATCTTGAGCTCACATATTTGCCACAACATATACAAGACAAGGCAGGTGTGTTTGAAGGACCAAAATTAGCAATACAAGATACACAAGCATCGCCTCGCTTTATGGCAAGATCAATAACAGCTTTACAAGCCAAAGAGTCTCCCAAATGGCTTGTAGACAGTCTTGAAGCAATAGGGCAGCGTAGTATCAATCCTATTGTAGATATTACTAATTATGTGTTATATGATTTAGGAAAACCTATACATGCATTTGATGCAGACAAAATAGTGGGTACCATCACAACTCGATTTGCAAAAGAAGGGGAAACAGTAGTGACACTCGACGGTAAATACATCACCCTAGATAGTAGTATTTTAGTATTGGCAGATGAAGAAGGTCCGCTGGATATAGCAGGAATCAAGGGTGGCAAAAAAGCAGAGGTCACCCACGATACTACACATGTCATTATAGTATCGTCAAATTTCAATAGCTCTCTCATTAGAAAAACAACCCAAAAAGTTGGTATCAAAACAGATGCCGCAAGACGCTTTGAAAATGGTATAACAAGTGAGCTCTGTGCATACGCATTAGAAGTCGCAACCGCACTTACAGTTGAAATTGCAGGTACAGACAAAACAGAGACAAGTATCAATACAGACATATATCCAAAACCAGAAAAGAGATACAAAGTCGGAGTTTCGACTAGCGAGATAAATAGAGTATTGGGCACAACTTTATCAGATACCGATATTGCTCAGATATTCACCAAAAGAGGATTTTCATATGTATATGTCAAAAACGTGCGAGAAAATATCAAAACTGTTGCTACTCAAGCGATAGGTAAAAAATACAAACGTGGTGCAAGTGTGCTCTATGATGCACCAGATGTATTTGATTGTTCGTCTTTGACAGCGTATGCATATAGCGAAAGTGGTATAGCAATACCACGTATTTCAGTAGATCAATTTGTATATGGTACGGATACAGCAGATATAGAAGTTGGCGATATATTGTGTATCAATTCTGGTATTATAAAATCAGAACAAGGCACATATTACTCACAAGTGTTACAAAAAGATATTGCAGAATGTGCAATCAGAACAGAAAGCGTCGAGTGGATGCCGGGGACACAAGTGCTGCTTGGTATAGACCATGTCGGTATTTATATGGGTGAAGGCGTTGTTGTGCACGCTCATGGTGCACACGGTGCAGTAGTAAAAGAATCAATAGTAGGTAGTGTGTTTGAGCAAGGTGCAATCTACAAAAAACTATTATTTTCAGATGAGGGAAGGTTTGTGGTGAGCGCACCATTTGAGAGGCTTGATATCAGAATCAAAGAAGATCTTATCGATGAAGTGAGTAAATGGATTGGTACAGACACAGGCACACCAAAGAATACAAAAGCAGCTAGTGTAGGAGAGGTAACCAAAAAAATACACTATACAGCACATATTCGCAATTTCTTGAAACAGGAAGGGTATAGCGAAATAATGACAACTTCTTTTAGCGACGAAGGAGATATTGCTATACAAAACTCTGTAGACCCAAAGAAAAACCATCTACGCAAAAATCTACAGACGGGACTTTTACAAGCATTACACAAAGCTTCGTACAATAGTCTTTCTCTTGGAATAGAATTTGACCCAACAGTTCGTCTTTTTGAAATAGGAAACATATTCAGTGGCGAAAACACCGAGGAAACACATATCTGCATTGGTGTTATTACTAAAAACAAAAAAGAAAAAAAGCAGGTAGAGCAAAGACTAAAAGATACTCTCTCAAAGCTACTTAATACAGTGTCAGAAGAGGGTCTATCTCTTGAAGCATCACAGATAACAAGCCAAGTTATGAGTACAGATGAGGTAGTTGGATATTCAATGATTGAGATTTCTATTGATGAACTTGTAGTACAGTTACCAGAAAAAAATACTTTTGTTCCACTTGTTGGCAAAAAAACAGACACAATATATCAAACCCTCTCGGTATTTCCATTTATTACGCGAGATATTGCGGTGTTTGTACCGAGCGAAGTAGATCTACAGAAATTAGAAGACACCCTATTGGAAAAAGGTGGAGAGTTATGTACAAAAATATATCAATTTGATAGGTTTCAAAAAACAGGAGAAGAGAGAATATCGTTTGGATATAGATTGGTCTTTCAAGTAGCAGATAGAACACTTTCTGATAATGAAATTGAGCCAATTATGACAGATATATATGCTACATTTTCTTCGCTAGGCTGGGAAGTACGCTAGATTTTGTAGCGGTACTGATCGTATTTTATTTTCTGCTATCTCTATGTCATGATATACTTTTGCTATGGATAGACATACAAGAGATGGAAAAGAAGCAGAAACAAAAACACGTCTACAAAGTATAGAAGAGCGTATTTATAGTGTTCACAATGGTGTAGAGTGGAAAGATAGGAGATCTACCATACATGAAAATAGTACAAATGAAAACCCAAATTGGAAAGCTATAGAAGAGGTTTCAAAAAGAACAACTACCGAAAAAATACCAAGTACATTTTTCACTCAATTATCGCGTCGATTGTTTTACTTTGCTATCTGTTTTTTCGTCATAGTACTTGGTTTTAGCGTATATCATTTTGTATTCAATGCAAATGGAGTTTCAGCAAATAAAATCGGAATGGCAATCGAAGCACCGGGTTACATAGATGGTGGCGAAGTATTTTCACTTATTGTATTTATTGCCAATCAAAATAATAGTGCCCTTGAAAATGTCGATTTAATTGTCGAGTATCCGAAAGGAGAATCAATATCCTCACAAGAAGACACAGTCGTAACAAGAATACCGATTGGTACAATACAGTCAAAAGAAACAGCAAAAGGTGTTGCGGACATTGTTCTGTATGGCAGAGAAGGCAATAATCGTAGTATAAATGCATATATAGAGTACTATGCACCTGGTTCCTCAGTGGTATTGAAAAAGAAAATGAGTCATACACTGACCATCAAATCTGCTCCTGTTGTCATAACCACTGAATCCCTTAAAGAGGTGACAGCCAATACTGAAGTATCTTTTACAACACGAATCAAAGCTGAACGAGGCAAAACACTTGAAAATTTTCTAGTACAAATAGAGTATCCAAACGGATTTCAATATACAGGGGCCAACATAGAACCAAGTTTTGGAAATAATGTATGGAAATTTGATACGATACAAAAAGGTGAGACTAGAGATATTGTAGTGAGAGGATTACTACGTGGCGAAGATGGAGACGAAAAAGTATTCCGTGTTGCAGGCGGGGTGTCTCGTATTGCTGGTGATTCAGAAATCGCAATTGTCTTTGCAGATACAAAGTCTGGGTTAGTACTAAAGAAACCTTTTGTCGAGCTAACTGGTGTATTTGAAGAAGCTGCACAATTAGAAAATGGTGACTTTGCTCTCAAAGCAGGTGGAAATCAATATGTTACCTTAACGTATAAAAGCAACATTGCCGAGACTGTATACAACATGGTGATAACGGCTGTACTTTCAGGAGAAATCATCAATAAAAGAAAAATTGTTGTAGAGAACGGATATTTTGATTCTGCAAAAAATACTATTATATGGGATAGTGTGAGCAAGCCCGCACTCAAACAATTGCTACCAGGCGAAACTAAAACAGTAAGATTCTCTTTTGAAAGCTTTCCGCTGTCCGCAAAACAAAATGGCTATTTCTCTTCACCTGAAATAAAAGCAAAAATAGCACTTTCAGGAAAAAGATTTAACAATAGTCAAGTTCCAGAAATAAGTGTTTTGGGAAGAGAGCTCACTGGACGAATCATAACAGAAACAGGGCTGCAATCAAAAGTACTTTCTGAAGGTGGTCCTCTTGTGTATACTGGTACCAAACCACTACAAGCTGATACAGAGACATCTTATACAGTAGAACTCAAAGTAAATAATCGCTCTAATCCTCTCGCAAATGCTCAAGTGCAAATGATATTACCAAGAAATGTCAGATATATTGCACAATCAGATGAAGGAATTGAGCAGGTGACGTATTCTGAAAGCACACGCCTACTCACTTGGAATATACAAACAGTAGCACCTGATGTTGGATATGGGCGGGCTAGTCGAGTATTATATCTTTCACTTGGTGTAACTCCCTCATCAAACCAATTTGGTCAGAAAGTACAACTCTCAGAACAAAATATTATTTTTTCAGCAGAGGATACACATACAGAAACAAAAATAGTACGTACATATGAGCCATTAAAGACCCCAGAGATAGTACAATAATTTTGCTGCTATACCCTCAATACGATATACTATATATATGGCATTTCTCTCACCCCAAAAGATAATCACAGGACTAGCACTTACACCTGGGCAAAAAATAGTCGATTTTGGCTGTGGTACAGGTGCGTATATACAAGCTGCAGAGAGTATACTTACTCGAAGTGGTAGTATATACGGCGTAGATATCAATAAACAATTGTTAGAGAAAATTCATTCAGAAACGACTGATTCAAACGGCGCACCAATTACAGCACTATGGGCTGATATTGGAAATACGTTCTCGCTTCCAATTGAGAACAATACAATAGACGTAGTTATATTTTCAAATATATGCTCTCTGCTAGAAGATACATCACATCTATGGATAGAAGCAAAAAGAATACTAAAACACAATGGTAAATTACTGGTTGTTGACTGGCTTGCCGATAATAGCATTGTGAGTCCAGCCCACTATACAACACAATCAGAATTAGAAGAATCGTGCAAAAAGATAGGCTACGAAACAATACAACAAATACCAGCAGGTGATCATCATTTTGCATTCATTGCAACAAAATAAATATATGAAAGGAACATTATTTCAAGCAGGTATTATAGGCACACTCGTACTTTCAATAGTTATTGCGGTACTGATTTTCTCAGGTGTTATCAAATTGCCGGGAGCAAAGAACTCAGTCCAATATAGTGGTACAGTAACTATATGGGGTACAGTCAGAGCAGAGAAAATGGCTGAAATTATTGAAGCTGTGAATAACCAGACAAAGACATATCAAGTTCTATACCAAGAGAAAGATGCAGCAACATTTGAAATTGATTTGGTGCAAGCATTAGCTTCTCAAAAAGGTCCAGATATACTCATTGTACAACCAAGTATGATAATAAAACAAAACGATAAGTTTGAAGTAACACCTTTCAAATCTTTTTCTGAGAGAGACTTCAAAGACTTATACGTCGATATAGCAAATCTATTTTTGAGTCCTGAGGGAATACTCGCTTTTCCAATCAGTGTAGACCCAATGGTATTGTATTACAATAAAGATATATTCAACAGAGAAGCTATCGCAATACCACCTGCTACATGGAATGAATTGATTGAACTTGCACCAAGACTTTCAGAAGTGAGTCCTGACGGAACACTTATCAAAAGTATGATAGCTCTTGGGGAGTTTGATAATGTTACCCACGCAAAAGACATAGTAGCCCTACTGGCACTACAACTCGGTAATCCGATAGTTGAATCAAAAAAAACAAACTCAGACGATGGTGTTATAACTCAATATAAATCAGTGTTTAATATGTCAAATGAACAAGGGGTACAAGTGGGAGATTCAGTACTCAGATTCTATACTTCATTTTCAGATCCTGCCAAAGACACATATACATGGAACAAAAATATACCAGATTCACAAACACAATTTATCGCAGGCAAAATACCATTTTATATAGGATATGCAAGCGAATACACAGCAATAGCCGAGAAAAACCCAAATCTTTCTTTTGATATTACTCGTATACCACAAATAAAAGACTATCCAACAAAGACAACTATCGGGTCATTGCTTGGTGTCGCGATACTTACATCGAGCAAAAACAAAGGAGCGGCATTTGATACTACCCAATACCTCACCTCTTCTGAATATGCTCCCTTTATAGTAGAGCAATTAGGAACAGCTCCAGCGCGTAGAGACTTACTTTCTGTCAAGCAATCAGATTCCTATAATTCAGTAGTATACCCATCAGCTATTATAGCCAAATCGTGGTTTGACCCTGATCAAGAGAAAACAGCAGTTATTTTCAAAAAAATGATTACAGGAGTCGTTTCGGGTAGATATTCTATTAGAGAAGCAGTAAATGATTTTGTTCAAAACCTGCAAGATATGCTACCATCATAATATGACACATATATTCAAATACACATTCAGCATACTTTTCGCGACAATAATATGTTCGAGTATTGGATATGCTCAGACAGCAGTACCAAATACAGGAACCCCGGTTATCAAAACAGAATCACAAGGTGGACAATCTGACACTGGTGCAGGACTAGTCCAATGCGGACGTATCTCAAGCACGGGGAAAAGTGGCGATGAATGCACCTTTAAAGATTTAATTACATTGGTTGGAGACACTATTTCATTTATCATCAAAAATGTCATTATCCCTCTCCTCATACTCGGACTTGTGTATCACGGTGCACGTATGGTGATATTCAAGAACAAAACAGCAGAAATAGAAAAAATCAAAAAAGGTATTTGGAGTATGCTTATAGGAATATTCTTTATGCTTACAGCGTGGCTACTTGTCGAGACTATTACTACATCATTTGGAGTAAAGTATAGCACCGATCCAAAAACAGGCGTTGTTGATTTCCTGAAATAAACTTTTATTTACGCTACTTTATTGCTACAATTATATATATGAAAAAAATGTCACAGTATATAGTAGGAACTCTAGCGATACTCCTTACAGGTACAAATCATGTACTGGCTGATGCTTTGGGTCGGGAAACAGCACCAACAAGCGGATCAGGCGGTGTAGAAATCGTACAACTCAAAAACCCTATAGCAGCAGATAGTGTAAACGAATTAATTGGCAATATAATCGATATATTGCTACTATTAGCTGCACCAGTTCTTGTTTGTGTATTTATTTGGATAGGATTACGATTCGTATTGGCACAAGGTAATGCCACTAAATTAAAAGAGGTGAGACAAGCCTTCCTCTGGACACTTGTTGGAGCGGCGATAGTTATCGGAGCCAAGGGTATACAAATACTCGTGACAGGTACATTTGAAGCAATTATATAATTTATTATGAAATACATATACACATTACTCGCCATATTATACGTCTCTCCACTTGTAGTTCACGGAGCAGGTGAAACAACAACAGGAGGCTCGCTTGCCCGATTTCTCGGTAAAATTAAAGATATATTATCAGATATTGTCATACCGCTACTTATTACCTTGGCGCTTGCAGTATTCTTTTGGGGTATAGTAGTCTCAATATACAAAGCTGGATCAGATTCAAAAGCTGTAACACAAGGCAGAACTCTATTACTATGGGGTATTGTAGCATTATTTGTTATGATATCTATATGGGGATTGGTCAATTTAGTAGCAGATACATTCGAGATAAGTTCAAATAATTCTCGAACGATACCCAAATTAGGTACGTATTAATAATCGGATATAATATGAAACAGATATATATAGTAATCAGTCTTGTGTGTATAACAGTATTCACTGCACAAACTGCATTTGCACTGGATAAAACAAAAGGAGTAGCAAAATTACTCAGTGATATAGGGGGGTTAGTTGATATGTCTATTGCTATACTCGTCACCCTTGCCCTTGCTGTATTTTTCTGGGGACTTGTCAAATACATATTCAAACTCGGCGGTAAGGGAGGAGATGGCGGTAGAGCACTTATGATATATGGTATTATTGCTCTTTTTGTGATGGTTTCTATATGGGGGCTAACGAAATTTGTCGGTGACTTTATAGGAATAGACAAAAACGCTAGCGCACCTGACTCAAGTAAATTACTTCCGAAATAGAGAGAAAGCCCTTGCCAGATGTAAATACAAGCAGTATACTATATGTATAGAGAGATATTGTGCTTCATTTAGTATTTTAAAATAACAGTAATTATATGAAAATAAATAGTATTATAGCAGCAGCGGCAGTAGCGCTTGTGCCAGTAGTAGCATTTGCGGAAAATCCGACTGGACCAGCAACAGAAAACGTAACAAAATTGTTTACAGCATTTGGGTCACTTGTTAACATGTCAATCGGAATATTGGTAACCCTTGCCCTTGCAGTTTTTTTCTGGGGACTTGTTACATACATTTTCAAGCTTGGTAATGGTAAAGGCGAAGAGGGTAAAAACCTGATGATATATGGTATTATTGCTCTCTTTATTATGGTTTCAATATGGGGAATCATTACTTTTATCGGAACTTTCTTAGGAGTTAATCAAAATCAAGCGCAGGGCGTTGGTAATTTAGTTCCGAAAGATAACTACATAAATAATAAATAAGTAGAAGGTATATACTATAAAAATAG
>JBDLSO010000022.1:0-9126 GCA_039799445.1 Candidatus Parcubacteria bacterium
CCTTTTAGCAGCTCTTCTAGTTTTGGCTCTTTTACTTCAAAATATACTTTCTCACAGTCAGAAAATTGCTTTTGTAAGTACCCAGCTGTTGTGTTTGCTAACTCATTTAGTCGTAAACTTATCGTAGAATCTTCTGAAATAAACAACTCACTAAACATATCAACGAAGTTGCTATATTTTGTGTCAGAGGATTTTAAAATTTCGTTTATTACACCACCCAACATTTGACCTATCTGGCTTTTACTTGAATATTTTGTTATTTCTTTTATATTTTGACTTGTAGGAATATACTCTAGTGTTGGCAATAGATCATTAAGTGCTTTATCAAAACCAACTCCTGGATCAATAAACTGACCATTAACCTGAATCGACCTCACTTTTTCTGAAGAGACTCGTCTTATTGTAATTTCATCAGGCATATCATCACCAAGCTTCCCAATAAGGGTTGTCTTGTTCTTCTCGTTATACATTTTACTAAGACCCTCTGCTAAACCAGAAAAAATTATAGAGACCTCAACATCTTCATTTGTTGGCGCTGATTTATTTTTAATATCTAAAATATCACCTGCAGAATTGTAAAACCATTCAATTGCTTCTAGTAAGTTAGTTTTACCGTGATTATTCTGCCCAACAGCAATATTAAAAGAATTAAATTCCAAATCAACTAATTCTCGAATGCTTTTGTAATTTTTAATTGTGAGTGATTTTATGTTCATTTATTTATTTTTCCACCTATCTATCTCCTTATGATTTCCATTCTGTAGCACTTCGGGTACTTCATATGTCTTTCCTTTGTATACATATTCCGCTGGGCGGGTGTAGACGAGATGCGATGAGGCACGTGACTCCTCTAATGACTCAAAATCGCCCAATACACCCTCTATTTGCCTCGAAACACAGTCTACAAGCACCATGGCAGGTATCTCACCACCAGTGAGCACATAGTCACCGATTGATAATTCTGTTGCACCCAATATGTCCTTTATACGGGCGTCTATCCCCTCATAACGGCCACAGACCATGATTATGTCCGTTAGAGTTGTCGCATACGTTTTGGCAAGTGCGGTAGTGAAAGGTGTCTGCTCTGGGGTAAAGAGTATTACTTTAGTTTTTGTATTTTTTCTCCTTGAGATTTTCTTTAGTACACTCTCTACTGCTCGCACAATAGGGTCAACTGTCATCACCATCCCTGGACCTCCGCCATATGGTTTGTCGTCTACTTTCTTGTGTTTGTCTTTGGAGAAAGTACGGAGATCATACAGATGTATCTGTATTTTCTTGCCCGCCACCGCTCGCGCGAGTATAGACTCAGAAAAGTACGAGTCGAACATCTTTGGGAAAATAGTGACGATATGAAACCTCATGTATTTAGTATACAAGAGTACGGATAATTTGTATACAGTAAAAATAAAAAGAATTATATAACAAGGGTAACCCTTGTAAGGGTAACCCTTGTTGTATATGTTCATACGAATATAGGAATGAATATAGAATATAAAATGGGACGAGCTGTTTGCTCGTCCCTGATAATATGTGAGGCATTCTGCCTTAATTGTTTGTGCCACATCGCTCCAAGTTTTCTTGGGCGTCAAACAGTGGCACTCCTTGAGCTGTTACGATACCAGTAGTTGCTGGTATCTGCGGATCTCCTGACAGAAGACAAAATGTATCACCTGGTCTTTTGGACTGGGTAATACTGTCCGCCAGTATCTCCCTCTCAAGCGAACTCAGTTCTACCGTAGCGGCTTCTGCCGCAATTGCCTGTTCAGGTGCGTGCATTTGTATTGTTTTTGCACTTATCCCTGAACTAAAGTCCCCATCCATATCCGCAAGTGGTAGTGCCACAAATGAAACGATTGCGATTGCACTAAGCCAGCGGATAATTCTCATGCTATATCTCTCCCCTATGCCTCCAAGCGAGGCAGCACATATCATAGCATAGCTATTTTATTTTGCAATACAAAACCCGCACGAATGCGGGTATATGTATTATATATTTTTGAGACCTTCTAGGACATTGTCCAAGTCATCGCCATCGTTTGAGCCTGATTCTGAATCAAATCTCTTGCCACCTTCTGGCTCGTTGATTTTGAGATTAACACGGGCATTGTTTTTCATACCTACAACACGCAGTAGTGTTCTGAGTGCTTTGGCAGTATTGCCTTGGCGTCCTATAACTTTGCCCATATCGTCTGGATTGATATCGAGCGTTATCAGCACACCCATCTCATCTACTTTTCTATCTACGCGCACGTCATTCGGATTGTCTACCAGTGATTTCACTACATATTCTACAAATTCTCTGTCTTGCATAATTTTACGATAAATAATAAATGCGATTACATCGCTACAATATAGTATAGCAAAGGCTAGGTTTTTAGTCGACTGTTTTGAAGTAGTTTCTTGTTGTGGGTTTTTGATACTACAGATACGAAAATAAATAGTTTCGAAGAAATATGTATTCAGCAGACTCTCCGAATAAATAGCTTTGTCTGCTCGTCATACAAAGTAAATGAACCATCGGCTATTGTACTTAAAATTCTGTATTCTATATTCTACCTACAATAAAAGCCTCCCAAGGGAGGCTTTTATTGTAGGTACCTATTTATCTTTGCGGGCTTTTGTAACCGATTTCTTTGGAAGAACATTCTTTTTCTTTCCTTCGATAATACCTTTTGCTACAAGCATATTGTGTACTGTCTCAGTTGGCTCTGCACCAACAGCGATCCAGTGTTGTACACGGTCTGCTTTGATATCTGATATACCTGCTTTGACGTTGTAACTACCAACAAGCTCTGTGAACTTACCAGTTTTAACTTTGTGTTGATGTGGCGTAACGATGATACGGAAATGCGCATCATTTTTTCGGCCAACTCTTTGTAGACGTATTTTTAACATAGACACTATTCTAACAGATTTCACGCTTTTTTGCAAGGAAAAATAAAAAGAGGTCGCGATGTGCGACCTCGGTCTTCTGAAAGTATTAGACCAGCTCACTTTGCATTTTTGCTATTCTTGCAAAGGTCAACTCAGAATCTGGCGGAACAAATATTTCGATATTTACTAAAACTTTTTGATATATTCCAGATTGTTCTTTTCCAGCAAAGAAAAAACCCTCCGAGTCAGAAAATGTGATACGGTTATAATTACTTCGCATGTGCACTGTATCAAAGTACATATGAGGAAGAGAATCATGTTGTTTGTGGATAGTTCCAACTGAGCTGCGGAGCTGCTCATTTAAAACAATACTCTGACCGCCAGTATTGCTATCAATTCCAACAACTGTTCTTATATAACTTATGTTACTACCTCTGATAGTGATTTTGATTATTTGCCCAAAGAGACTTTCGAGATTCATAGTAATACTCCCTTGATCCACTACCATGCGGTGGATATATGAGACACAATAACAGAAAAAGTAGCTTTTGGCTACTTTTTCTGTTTGACAATTTCTGTTTTTAGAACCCTCTATTTCTTTTTCTCTTCAACCAGTACGTAGTCAATAGTTTTGGTAGCAAGGTCTGTCTTCATTACCTTGATTCGTACTTGCTGTCCGAGCTCGAAACTCTGTCCATACTTCTCTCCTTTTACAATATATTTCTTCTCATCGAATGTATAAAAGTCTTCTCCGAGGTCGCGTAGTCTGATCAGCCCCTCTGAGCGACTTTCTTTGTCTTCTACAAATACTCCCCAATCTGCGAGTCCAGAGACAACACCATCGAATTCCTGCCCAATACGACTCGACATATATTCAACTTGTTTATATTTGATACTGCCGCGCTCTGCGTCTGCTGCCTCTTTCTCGCGTGTGCTTGCATAACTACAAAGAGTGTCATACAGTGGCCATTTCTCTTTTGCGATAGTACCTCCGGCTAGATACACAGTGAGTAGTCTGTGTACGAGTACGTCTGGATAACGTCTGATAGGTGAGGTGAAATGTGTATAGTATTCAAATGCAAGTCCATAGTGACCAATATTCTTGGTAGCGTATACTGCTTTTTGCATAGAGCGCGTCACATGTGTTTGTACAGTGTCTTTTTCTGGGTGACCATCGAGTGATTTGAGTAGTGCGTTTAATTCTTTTGGAATCAATTGTCCGTCATGTAGCTTGATATTATATCCTAAGTTTTGCAAGAAAATAGATAAGTCCAGCATACGCTCTTCGCTTGGAAGAGCATGTATTCTGTATACAAAGATATTCTCTTCTTTCTCACCTTTTTTTGCTACATACTCAGCTACTGTCCTGTTGGCCAAGAGCATCCACTCTTCGATCATACGGTGTGCATCTTTACGCTCTTTGACATATACTCCGATAGGTACACCAGCTTCGTCTAATTTGAATTTCACTTCCTCGGTATCAAGCGAGATTGCACCATTGGCAAATCGTTTTGCACAGATAATTTTGGCAGTGTCGTTAAGGAAATTAATCTCTTCTGCAAGCAGTCCTGTTTTCTGTTCTATTATTTCTTGGGCTTCTTCGTATGAAAATCTTTTGTCGGAGTTTATAACTGTTCTCCCTATCCAACTGCTATGAACTATTCCTTGTGTATCTATTTCAAACACGGCAGCATAAGTGAGCCTGTCTTTACCCTCTACGAGACTACACAGATCATTTGAAAGTACTTCTGGGAGCATCGGTATCACACGATCTACCAAGTAGACACTTGTTTGTCTTTTGACAGCTTCAGCATCAAGTACACTGTCTTCTGTCAGATAATGTGACACATCAGCAATATGTACTCCGACTTCATAATTGCCATTTGGTAATTTCTGTACCGAAATAGCGTCGTCAAAATCTTTGGCATCCGCAGGGTCAATAGTACAGGTTGCAATTTGTCTGAAATCTCGCCTCCCTACCATCTGAGCTTCACCAATACCTTCGTCATACAAATGCTTCGCGGCTGCTTCTACTTCGTCAGAGAACCCCTTTCCAAATCCTTTTTCAAGTGCGATTGAACGCATTTCTACATCATTTGTACCTGGTACGCCTATTACCTCATCTATAGTACCAAAAGGGCTTTTTTTTGGATCCTTCCAGTCTGTGATCAGTGCGTACACTTTGTCACCGACCTTGGCATTGTTTAATTTCTCTTTTGGTATGCAGATATCTGTATACATTTTCTTGTCTTGGGGTACAACAAAATACACACCTTCTTGCTCTTCAAGTACACCAGCGAATCCTGTTTTTGATCTCACTTTTATCTCAGTGATTTTAGCTGTGGGGTTTTTACCTATTTTTTGAGCATATAGTTCAAACACAACTACATCATTGTGCAAGGCTGTATTTAATTTCTCATGTTCTATCATAATAGACTCTTCAAAATCAGGATGCTTTATATATCCAACTCCTTTTGAATTGAGACTTACTAGCCCTTCGTATGTATTGTGTGTGTGTTCCATTTGTTTAAAATAATTTAATAATATCTTTGTACGTTATAAAGAGCATCAGTCCAAGTAGTAACAAGAAGCTCACCCCATTGACTATGTTTTGAAACTTGAAAGAAAGCGGTCTGCGTATCACTGCTTCTATCAAGACGAATACAATACGTCCGCCATCGAGTGCTGGCAGTGGTAATATGTTGAGCACCGCCAAATTGATAGAAATGAGAGCTGTGAATCCAAGTAACGCAGTAAGTCCTGAACTTTGTGCATCACCCACAAGTCCAACAATCCCCACTGGACCAGTAAGTAGAGCAGCTGCTTCTTTGCCTGCACCTGTAAAGAGTTTTGCAAACAAATCACCAAAACCGACAAAAGTGAGCTTGGTGTATTCGATTGTGTTCTGTGCACCAACCACAAGCGCATCTACAAATGGCAGACGAACTTCACCGATGACTCCACTACTCAGTCCAATAACTTTTCTATCGGTTGCAATACCCGCAAGTGGTTCTACTGTTACGGTTTTAGTCTCTCCTTCTCGAATGAAGTTGATTGAG
The DNA here is from genome assembly GCA_039799445.1 of Candidatus Parcubacteria bacterium. Classification (GTDB taxonomy): domain Bacteria; phylum Patescibacteriota; class Minisyncoccia; order Phycocordibacterales; family UBA5272; genus JBDLSO01. The sequence continues at coordinate 5,937 of JBDLSO010000022.1, forward strand.
ATAGATTCGTTTTGATGTGCCGAGATGAAATTTGGTAAGTCATCTGATTGAGTTATTTGTACTAGCTCATTACCTGCATACACAGATACCAATTGGTCTAGTTGTCTAAATCCAGCCAAGTCTGCTGGTGCACCTTTGAGTACATCTGAAACAACGACTTTTTTATTTGTCAGCATATCACCACTGAAACGATCACTTTCTGCGGCTTGTGTACCCATCATATACGTGGCAGCAAGCAAGAGCCAAGCAAGTAATATATTCATTGTTACACCAGCTAGAAGTACTAGTATTTGCTTGTACTTGTGTTGTCTATTGAAAGCTCGATGCATATCGGCAGCGGCAACTTCGTCTTCACCATTTTCACCAAATATTTTAACATAGCCACCAAGTGGTAATGCGTTGAAGCTATACTCTGTCTCACCTTTTTTGATTGAGAAAAGTCTGGGAGGAAATCCAAATGCAAACTCATCTACTCGCATTTTGAAAAACTTTGCAACAATAAAATGCCCGAACTCGTGTACTATCACCAGTACTAAAAGAATAATAAAAAATGTCAGTATTGTAGGCATAGGATTATACTGTCATTGTGTCTTGTTCTTTCTTTTCAAAAATATGTTCCAGTGCATTATTTGCTTCGGTAACCATCTTTTGTAACTCTTCTTTCAGACGAAACTTTTCGTCTTCGCTCATACCCCCTTCTTTTTCTTGTGCATCAATCTCTTTGAGTGTACTTTCACGCACAGAACGCACTCGCACACGCGCCTCCTCGAGCTTTTCTTTGAGTACTTTGACAAGTCTCGCTCGCGTTTCTGTTGTTAATTGTGGGAAAAAGACGCGTATGCCAGAGTCATCGCTACTTACCGACAATCCCAAGTCTTCTTCTGTGATTGCCTTTTCTACTTCTTTTACTTGTGATTTGTCCCAAGGTGCTACACGGAGAGTTCGAGCATCTTCGATAGAGATAGATGCAATATGTGCGATAGGTGTTCTGGCACCATATGCCATCAGCGAAATACTATCAAGTACACTAGGTGTTGCTCGCCCTGTCGAAATAGATTTATACTCGGTACTGAGCCATTCTGTTATACCTGTAATGTTATTTTTTGTGTGTGTGAAGTCGTACATACTATTTTTATATATATCCAGTATATCATTATACTTTTGGTAGTGAAAGTGAAATATATTCTGCTATTTGTTTTATTTGGGCACTATTTTGTGATATCCTAGCAAAAATTTCATGCGATCTCTCCAAGGAGTGCTTATTTGCAATTTTTATATCATTTGATGCAAGCTGCGTATACTGATGAAATACCTCTAGAAAAAAATTTTGTATTTGCTCTTTGTTTATCTTTTCCTCGCCTTCGTATTTTTGAAGCAATAATTTCTTGTAAAATGGTATTTTTGCTCTCTCTACAGGCTCTGTTTCGAGATATTTCCTTGCTTCTATTGCGTATACAGATTGTTCGTCAGTAGATTCTATTTTCTGTACTCTCGAAAGTATAGTCGCGAGTAACTTTGTATGTGGGTATGTCAGTAGTGATATAGTCAGACGCTCTGGTGGTTCTTCGAGGAATTTAAGTAATGCATTTTGAGCCTCATGCCCGATTGAATAGAAACTAATCGCAACATGTCTTTGACTTGGACTCTTGTTGGTAAAAGATACTATGCAATTTCTAATATCTTCTATACCGCAATTGATATATGAAAAAAGTTGTATCTCATTGTTTTGACCAAGCTTATTGAACTCCTTTTCAAAATACTCTCTATCACCAACGAACAAAAAGCTGCCTGATGTTTTCGTTTCTAGTATTTGAAATGGTGATTGCATGTAAATAGTAACTATCTTTTAGCAATAATACTTTTTTTGTATATATCTAGGTGTTCAAGTGCAATACCAGTTCCTTTTGCGACGCAGTAATACGCATCTTCTGCTAGCTCAGTATGTACTCCTGTACGACGCTCAACAAGCAATGGGAAGTTTCGCAATAATGATGAGCCGCCACTCATAATAATTCCATTATCAACAATATCAGACGCGAGCTCTGGTGGGGTTTCTTGGAATACATCCTTAATAGCTTTGACCATAACACGCAATTCTTTGTCTATAGCTTTAGTGATTTCGTTGGTACGTATTTCTATTTTTCTTGGCAGTCCAGAAATATAGTCACGACCTTTGATACTCATAACTAATTCCTCTTCAAGTGGTATTGCTGAACCGATTGTTTTTTTGATATCTTCTGCGGTTTGATCTCCGATAGCAAGATTGTATTGTTTTTTAATATGATCAGTGATCGCTTGGTCTATTTTGTTCCCTGCACATTTTACAGAAGTAGACGCTACTATACCTCCGAGTGAAATAACTGCCACGTCCGTCGTGCCACCACCGATATCAACTATCATACGACCTTTTGGTTCGTATATAAGTATGCCCGCCCCGATAGCAGCGAGTATAGGCTCTTTGACAACATAGGCACTTTTTGCACCTGCTTTTATAGCGGCTTCCACTACTGCACGTCTTTCTGTAGAAGAAACTCCTGCTGGCACAGATATCATCACCTCTGGCTTGAATACATTGAATCTACCCATTGCTTTGTTGATATAGTAGCGGAGCATGGCTTCTGTCACGCGATAATCAGCGATAACCCCATCTCTCATTGGTCTATATGCAATAATGCTATCTGGTGTTCTCCCAATCATTTCTTTGGCTTCATCCCCTACTGCGAGAATTTTATTGTCAATCTCAGAAACTGCAACCACAGAAGGTTCGTTCAAAATCACACCGACTTTCGGTAAAAACACAAGCGTGTTGGCTGTTCCTAGATCTATTCCGAGTTTTTTGTTGAAAAATGACATAGCACAAGTATACATTTTTTTGCAGTTTTATACAATTTCAGGGGTAGTTTTCAGTTTTTAGTTATTGGTTTAAGAGGTTCCATATTCTACTACAACAAGGTACAATGAATACATGTATATTGTCTCTGTCATCCCAATTATCAAAGGCATATCAAAAGACACATTGTCATATCTTTCAGCTAACTACATTCCAAGTGGCGCCATTTTAAAATGCCCAGTACAAAAAAGAGTCATTGATTGTATTACCGTCGAGTGTAGAGATATACGAAGTGCCAAGCAGGAAATTCGTGGAGCAAAGTACAATTTCAAAAAGATAGATAGTAAAGTATTGAGCGAG
>JBDLSO010000023.1:0-8945 GCA_039799445.1 Candidatus Parcubacteria bacterium
AAATCTTTCGAGGTTGTTTGCAACAGAATTACCCTGACCCGCTTCAATTAGTGTGTTGGCTATTTCTGGGTGATTAAGTCCTTCGAATTTATCGAGGTTATCTACAACAGACTGACCCTGACCTGCTTCGATTAGTTTGTTGGCTATTTCTGAGTGATTAAGCCCTTCGAAGTTATTGAGGCATGCTGCAACAAACTGACCCTGACCTGCTTCGATTAGTTTGTTGGCGATTTCTGAGTCAAGTCCTTGGAATTTACCGAGGTATGCTGCAACAGACTGACCCTTACCTGCTTCAATTAGTTTGTTGGCTATTTCTGAGTGATTAAGTCCTTGGAATCTTTCGAGGTATGATGCAACATACTCACCATTACCTGCTTCAAATAGTTTGTTAGCTATTTCTGGGTGATTAAGTCCTTCGAATTTATCGAGGTATTTTGCAACAGACTTACCCTTATCTACTTCAATTAGTTTGTTGGCGATTTCACACTGCTCTTCATTTGTGTATTCTGAAAGTCTTTCTATAATACTAGTCCCATATTGCTTGACAGCATCAGATAAGTTTTCTGTATTGAGGTGCTCTGTGGGTTGTTCTCCTGTTTCAACACTTGTTTGTGGTTGTATATGCGGTATTTTCTCCATGTATTTAGTATATTTTATTTACCCATACAAAGCAACAATGACTCACCTGAACTATACTAAAGCATCTATGATATGCCCTCCGAGTGTTTTTATCACAGATATAGTAAATGCTCCTATGATACCTGCTACAAGTGTCGTTACCTCAAATCCCTCTACATACCGTGCTACACCCCACAAAACAAATCCATTGATAACAAAACTAAAGAGCCCCAAAGTAAAGAGATTTATCGGTAATGTGACTATGGTCAGTATCGGCTTGATGGTGTATTTGACAACAAACAAAGCAAATACTACCACCAGTGCTGCTTGCCAGCCTGATACATTGATTCCCTCTATGTAGTTTGCAACGAGCAGTACTGCTCCAGCAGAGAGTGCTATATGTAATATAATTTTTATAAGTGATTTCATAAATAGTTTTTAGTTTTATGTTTTTGGTAAAAGGTATTTTTTTACCAACTTGAATACTAGTCTTTGGATCAACACAATTCTATATTCAACATTCTTAATTCTAAAGAGCTGCATCCCCAAGTACTTCTCCCGCATGTTCTGCAGGCTTCACAGTTTCATACACTTTTTTAATTTTTCCCTGCTCATCAATCAGAAATGAGACACGAGAAATACCCATGTATTCTTTGCCCATAAACTTCTTTAACTGCCATACGCCGTATGCTTCGCACACTACCCCTTCGGTATCTGCCAAAAGGGTAAAAGGAAGTGCATACTTTTCTTGAAACTTCTTGTGTTTCTTCTGGTCATCTCTTGATACCCCCAGCACAACCATACCGAGTTTTTCGAACTCAGCAAAGTTGTCACGAATAGTGCATGCCTCAGTAGTACACCCAGGGGTATCGTCTTTTGGATAAAAATACAAGAGTACTTGTGTCCCTAGATATTGTGCAAGTGAATGTATTTTCCCATCTTGATCTGAAAGCGTAAACTCAGGAGCGATACTCCCGACTGTTGGATATGTGTTCATATATTATATTTGTATTGTTGGTATAGTAAGTATACCAAATATAGTGAGAGCAAGCATACAGATACCGAGGCAGATGTATAGAGTAAGTGCGACACTTGTCTTTTTCTGTTGATACTCTTTGTCCACAACCATATAATAGCTGTTGAGCGCTTCAACAAATGGCAACAATGGCACAAAAGTGAAAAGAGCAAGCAATACAAATGGTGTTGGTAAAAATCCAGATATCACACTGATCAGTATAAAAGCAACACCAAGATTGATAGGTGAAAACATAACGGGTAATGTATTCTTTTCTAGTAGTTTCTGCACAGCTTGCCCGAATTGTATGACAAAGAATAATTGCAGCAACGCTCTAGCAAGGGGCATAATACGCAAATCAAGTTCTTCAGCAAGCATTTTCCATGTCTTGTAAAACCAAACAATATTGTAAATACCAAATGTAATGAGCGAATACAATGAGTATTTCCAAATGGGTATTACTCGTGAATATCTCTCTGTGTTAAGCACCTGATTTATCTTATTTTGTGTTTCATCCATACTGTAAGTATAGCATTTGATAGAAGAAACAAAAATGAAGACTCTGCAGTACTATACCTCTTGCCTTTGCTATTGAAATGATTCTACACTTGATGCGAGTGCCCGTGATGATGCCCACCCGCTATACCTTTTTTGATTACTATCACAGCAATGATAGTCGAGATTGGTACAGCGAGCACCAGTCCGATACTGCCGACGAGAGTACGTACTATTTCTGTTGCTATGACTTCTTGGTTGATGAGTTCGAGGGTTGGTATGTCTGATATATACACAAGAAGCAATAGCGGTAATGCAGTACCTGTATATGCCAATACGAGACTATTAACCACTGCACCCATATGTGCTTTGCCTATATTCATTGCTTTGACAAATATCTGTTTGTTGGTCAGTTTCTCTGTAAGTGCACGCAATTCTGCTACAACACTTGCCTGAGTAATAGCGATATCATCTATAATACCCATCACACCGATAATAATAGCCCCTAGTAGTAAGCCTTTGAAATTGATGCTCCCTTCGGTATTTACATTCAAGTACACAGCATCATCACTTGAAAATCCAGTCAGCTTTGTATAAAACACAGCCAAGTACGACAGCCCGATAGTTATCAATATAGTAACAAAACAACCCAAAAATGCTGCGGTAGTCATACGGTTGAAACCATGCGTGACATACATTATGAAAAAAAGTATTCCAATAGCAAGAGTCCCAGAAATAAGTATTGGATTATAGCCAGCAAGTATACCAGGGAAAAGTATATATACAATCGCCAAGAAACTACCAGCAAGTGCGAGCAATGAACGCAGTCCTTGCATGCCACCAAGCACTAGCACAAGTACAAAGAAAAATAGCGCAAGCCAGACCAAAGCTTCGATGCGATATATTTCACCAACATAATACATATCTTGTCCATCGCCTGTACGTGTATAATCAAGATAAAATACATCTCCAGCAGCCAAGAGACTATAATCGTTCTCTACTTCTACTATCTCACCTTTTTTGTCTTTGTTGAGTACTATTGCCGATATAGTTTGATAAGTATGCAGCACGTCAGTACCAGGGATATTGTTTTGATATTGCTCACCGATTGAGACAACTTTAGCCTTGTATCTTGTTGTTATGTCTTGTATCAATACCGCTTGCTCACTTTCTTGTGCTGAAATCGTTTGAATACTAGCCAAAAACACCCCAAAGGACAAGAAAATACTTGTAATGACTATTTTGAACATATCTTGCAAAGTCCAAACAATTCAAAATTGTGACTTGTTATACTAGTAAAACATTTGCTTTGATTGAGTACTTTCTTGGATATATCTTGTGCGGCACATATAGTAAAGTCTTCAATACGATTGCAATTAGTACAAACAAGATGATGGTGTGAATGTCCGCTTTTGTATTCATAATGTGTCATGCCCTTTTTAATCGCATACTCCTTTACTATGTCAGCCGATACAAATGCCTCGAGATTCCTATACACAGTTACTGTGTCTATATCTGCATTTTGTGGCAAACGAACGAGAATATCCGCTACAGATAGTGGCAATTTTGACGAAACTAGCGTACCTAGTATCAAAGTTCGCTTGGGTGTTACTTTAAGTTTATTATCGCGTAATATGGTTTCTATTTGTATAGTTTTCATATCTGTATCATAACAAAAAACAGGTGGCGTAGCCACCTGAGATATTAATGAACTTCGCCAACTGCCGCAGAACCGGCTTCATCATGATGATAGAGCATGTCATGCAGTGGTGTGAAATGAAACGCCAACGTGATGACAAAAAGCACACTCGATGCGATATACAGCATAGTGGTGTTCTTTGTTTTATGCTTTGCATATCCAAAGTATGTCACCAATCCAAATAGATGTAGTACAACGAGTGGCCACAGTAGATAGCTGTGAAAGAACTCGTCAAACGCTCCAATAGCAGCAATCGGTATTGCGGTTGTAAAGAGTGAAAGTACCAAGAGCGGCACAGTGATCACGCAACACCACGGAATAGCGGTAATAACTTGGAAAACACCACCCTTATTGCCTTTTGTATGTACATGGTTATGCGTATGATTGTGATTATGTGTGTGTTTCATTTTTTTTGAGCGCGCGTACAGTAGTATGCAACATATAAGTAATGCACATAGTAGCATAGATGCAACTAATTTGAAACTAGCTGGTGTCGTCATTGCCGATTCCTTTGTTTCATTTGCTCTTTGAAGAAAGAGCTTCCCTCTCTCACAGTATCATAATATCAATACGAATGCAAATTATTTGCATTTATATTGATTACTTTTAGCGAGGGAAACTATATATACTGAGTACAAAAAACAGTTATTTTATAAAGATAAAATGGAAATATACGTGCAAATCACTACATTTGCTTGACAAATAGTTTTGTATGTGATAGACTATACATGTTGATGAAGAGTTGAGCAATTCGTGGACCCTAGGGGTGCTCAACAGACACATCAACAAACGGTGCAAAGTGCACCAACCCACCCTGCAGGGAGTTGCAGGAAAGAAAATGGAGGAAACGTGATGAAACACATCCGTGCTGGCCCTAACGCTAGCTTCACAAAATCTTTTGGCGCGATACACTGACGTGCGGCCGGCTGATGGCTTTCTCCGCTACCTGTAATTTGCTTTAAAGCAAATTACAGGTGCGAGAATAGCCAACCAAATGCCTTGTTAAGAAAGGAGTAGTGATATGTGCAAACATTTCACGGAACGTGTCCAAGTTCAATAACACATAATATTTGAGAGGACTTGAAAAAGACTTACTCTCTTGCGCTACACTGGGCTAGATTTAAAGCCAAGCATAAAACGGATTTACGCTATATCGCCTCATGTCAGCTGCTATATGCGACTGACATAGCCGACACTGGCAATATCCAGACTTAAAAGTCTTACAGCACACCCGCCTTCAGGCATTCAAACAGGAATATGGAACTCATTCCATCCCTATCTTACTTAATTGTAAGAAAAAAATGAGCGGTACGGACAGCCGTTTGTCCTATTGTAGAGATACAATCGATAGCTATACGATACGTAGCGATGTGAGAGGAACGCTTCTTCACATCACACCCAAGGCTGAGAGGAATTCCCTACTCGGCTTTTATTTTGTCATGTTTTGCAGATGCAATTCACTTGCATATATTTTATAAATATAGTATAATACAATTATGATTATTGGATTTTTAGGAAAAGGAGGTAGTGGTAAATCGACTTTGTCGAGTAATTTTGTCGCGTATTTACGCGAAAAAAATAAAGCAGTTCTTGCTATTGATGCAGACCACAACATGGATCTTTCTTACAATCTGGGTGCGCCAGAGAATATGAACTATATTGGGCAAGGACTCTCTGATGTCTATGCACATATTGGGGTACAAAGTGGCAAAGAAGCGTTTGCAAATACCATTCCTGAGACATTCTTTACCTTATCACCACTTGATCCAGTGACCGAGAAATATTCAGTACAACTCTCAAATGGTGCGAGGTTGATGAGCACTGGACCCCATACTGAAAATATCCTGTACGATGTCAGTTGTAGTCATATACTAACTACCCCACTCAAAACATATTTACCACTACTAAAACTAGAGGTTAATCAATATGTCGTAATAGATGAAAAAGCTGGGACAGACGGCGTAGGTACTGGTGTCACTACTGGATTTGATATGGCCGTCGTTGTTGCAGAACCAACACTACATGGCATCAAGGCTGCAAAACAAATAGTCTCTTTGCTCGAATTCTATAAAACACCCTATGTATTTGCTCTCAACAAAGTACAATCACAAGAGGACGAAGATTTGTTTGTAGATATGATGAGTAATTTCCCAGATATGAAATTTGTCTTTGATAAGTCGCTCTCAAGACCTGGTGAAAGCCTACCTAAAAGTATTGCTGATGAGTTTGATAAGCTATATGAAAAAGTGCACAGCATAACTAACACAAGAATAGAAAGAACCAAAGAAAAGTTTACTCGCAATACGGAATACAAAGAGAATAGATAGTGAGTGACGGGTGTCACCGATTGAGATTGTGTATTACACGATACTAGTCGGTGGCAATGTTGCCACATGCTCTTTACAAGGAGACAAACACGATGTCTTTCGGAAAAAACTCAACTCTGTACACCCCTCTCACAGCAGCAATGCTGCCTGAGCTACGTGCTGCATTTCCAAAAGCGACGGCACTTGACATCGTCGACCAATTTTCCCAAATCATGACAGACCACTGCGTCTGTGAGCTTTTGCTTGCTGTGACCAATCTCAGGATGATTGAAAATCATTTGGAAGGACGCAGTGCATATTTACCCCTCTCAGCCATCAAAAGAAACAAGCGAGGGAAAATGCAGACCAGCGATATGGTTTTGATTCATGATGTATTCGTGGAGCAATTCATGGCTGGTCGCAGCAGAGATAGATTATTTGATCTATTATCATTTCACGGGCTTGCCCTCGTCACTATGCATTCATGTGGCGGCGATGTAATACCGTTTGATCTCTCTGATTCTTGGTATGACGAGCATGCAGATGAGCAACTGCTTCGTACTACTCTCGATTGGAGCGGTACATCTTCAAAAGGTGTTACTGAGCAGATGCTATTCAGTACCTGTGTTATTTCACAGGAAGAGTACCAAATCGTACGTGATATTGTAAGGATAGCATTTGCTATTCTTGAAAGTCAGCAAGAACTTTTACTGGTAGCATGACAATAAGGGTATAAACACCCATCGTCATGTCACCATCTTATCTAAACAAAACAACTCCATGCAACAATTTGTTGCTTGGAGTTTTTTATTGTGTACATTATTCTATTACTGTTCCTGTTGCAGCTTCCCTATCTGGTGCTACTTCATAATAGTTAAGTAAGAACTTTGTTATATTGAACAATGGTTCAGATAATGTATCAGAAGCATACTGTGCACCGCGCGGGTTGGTATGATATACAAAAACTATGAATCTTGGTTTGTATGCTGGAAAATAGCCAAAGATAGAGTGTAAATATCTATCTTCGTAATACTTTCCATTTGGCGCTACCATCTGGGCAGTACCAGTCTTGGCTGCGACACTATACTCTGGTATTTTGTATTTGCCACCTTTAAGTGCTTTGTCTACAACAGTAACAAGCATCTGTGTGATATCTTGACTTGTCTGTTCTTTGAGAACTTGCTTTGGTTCGTTTTGTACTATACGTTTTGAAAAGCCAGCCTTGTACTGTATTTTGTCTACTACATACGGTGTTACGAGCTTGCCACCATTTCCGAGTGTTGCAAGTGCGCGAATTGTCTGTATTGGACTGATTGCCATACCTTGCCCAAACGCAGTAGTTAGATAATCCACTTCTACCTTTGGATCTTTCAAATTGTTTACGAGTGAAGTTGCTTCATTGGGTAAGTCTATACCGGTTGCATCGCCTAACCCGTATTCGAGCATATACTTTCTATACGCATCTCCACCTATTTTGCGAGCAACAAATACTGTCCCGACATTGAGTGATTGACTCAATATCTCTTGTACCGATACATACCCTCTCGCTTTATGATCATAATTGCGTACATGAAATCCATTGATCAATAGATCACCAGTATCTGTATAATGTGTATCTTGTGTGATTGCTCCACTGTCGATACCTGCTGCAACAGTGAGTGGTTTAATGATTGACCCCATTTCATACACATTTTCAACGAGTGGGTTGCCAAGGTTTTTTACCTCAGCATTTTTCATATCATTGGGATCAAATCCAGGTGTTGAACCCATAGCAACAATCTTCCCAGTGTGTGGTTCCATCACTATGATACCTACTGTCTCGCTATTCCATTTGTTTTGTATAGCACGAAGCTCATCTTCGACAAAGAGTTGTACATTTGGTTCAATAGTCAGAAGTAGGTCACCCTCTCTCTCTTTTTCGTTCGTAAAAAGCGTTTGTCCAATATCAGAAAAAATCTCTGCAAAGAAGTTCACATGTACACCTTCGTCGCTACGACTGAGTACATCATTGTAATATCTCTCCAGGCCATATCTACCCAATAACTTTTCACCGCTAAATCCGACAAAACCAATCACTTGCGAAGCGGCTGTTTTGTAGGGATATGAGCGATAATACTCCGGTACTAATTGTACTCCTTTGAGTTTGAGTTCTTCTACTTTCTTTTTTTCATCCATTGTCAGGCGTTTTGCAACTTCTTCATATGGATCATTTTTCTTTGCTACTTTTGTATCAAAAACAGCTTTATCAAGTAGTGGATACGCAGCGCTCAGCTGTGCATATGCGGCATCAGCATCAACTATATCACGAGGCGATATAGCGAGCGTATATGCGGTGAGGCGTGTTGCAGCGGAGAGCTCTTTGCCTGTTTTATCTTGGAAAAACACTGAACCTCTGTCATATGAGCCTTCTTTTGGTGCTTGATACTGTCCGCTGGCTATTTGTTTATATGTATCACTATGTAGTACTTGCAGATAAAATAAACGAATAAATATAAGAAAACATGCAAGAAATACTCCTACTAGCAATATCCTTATTCGAAAAGTTGTCTTGTCAATCTCTTTATTCATTTGCAAGTGTAAGTGTTGGTACTGCTTGTCTTTTTGCAAACCCTTGCTCACCTGAATCTACATAACCTTCTGCATAGACTGTGGCGAGTGTGATACTGCTAATTCGTTTACTGTATTCTGTCTCTTTGTAGGTAAGCTCAGTTGACTCTGAACGAATTTTCTCTTCGAGTGATTTTCGATCTACTGTTGCAACTATGATACTGATTACCATATATAAATATAAAAACAATGAAATAGCAAATAG
>JBDLSO010000024.1:0-8890 GCA_039799445.1 Candidatus Parcubacteria bacterium
TATTCCTTTTTCAATCAATTTCTCTACAACACTTATATCGCCTTCTTGCATTATTTCTTCAATATCTTCTGGCACACCTCCTTTTTGAAATGTTTCTATAAATTCCTGCTCTGCATATGCAGCTTCTGGTGCACCGTGATACATCTCTACCAAAGTTCTTCCGAGTAACATTTTGAAATCTCGCGGATTCTCCCCAGCTGCAAGTTTGTCTTCTATGGCTGTAATATCTGCTAGTGGTAGATCGGTTGCAAGTAGAAAATATTTGGTAATAAGTTCATCACGTACTGACATTATTTTTCCATACAAATCAAACGGTTTATCGACAATAGTTATCACATTCCCCCAACTTGTCGACATTTTTCTGCCGTCTGTTCCTTCGAGCATTTGCGTAGTGAGTACTTGTTGCTCTTTCATTCCATAGTGTTTTTGCACTATACGTCCAGCTTTGAGATTGAATAATTGATCAAAGCCACCTATTTCAATATCAGCTTTAATTGCAACCGAATCATATCCTTGCATGAGGGGGTATAACACTTCACGGAGAGACACCTCAGTACCGGCATCGATGCGGTCTTTGAAATTTCGTCTGGAAATCATTTGTTGTACAGTGAACGCTTCGGCAAGTTCTGAAATCTCTTGAAAACCAAGAGCTCTGAGCCAGTCGCCGTTATATACAAACTCTGTTTTTTCTATATCAAGTATTTTACCTATTTGTTGTTTGTAATCGGCCATATTCTCTTCGATACTAGCACGACTGAGCATGGGGCGTTTTTCTGTTTTGTCCGAAGCATCACCAATCTGTGCAGTAAAATCACCAACAATAAGCACTATCTGGTGTCCGAGTTTTTGAAATGCGCGCAATTTACGCAAGACGCTCGCGCGCCCAATATGTATTTTGGGTCCGGTTGGGTCAATACCAAACTTAACACGGAGTTGTTTGCCGCTTTCAAGAGCTTTGCGTAAATCTTCTACAACAAATACATCTTCGACACCTCTTTTTAGTATGTCTTCTATTTTTTCTGGGGAAATATCTATTTTCATGGTGATAATATATCTAGTATATAGTATAATAGCATATATAAAAACGAACTCATGAAAGACATACACACAAAAATAGGGCGTCACGTGGCACGCGTTCTTAAAAAAAACCCAGAGACCCCGATGCATCGTTTTCTATTTGACTTGCTTTTACTTGCGGTTGGAATGGGTATACTCTTGATTGCTCTTGCTCTTATTTGGGTTAACTCACTCAAATTACCTTCATTTACAGATTTTGAAGCTCGTAAAGTTGCAAACTCTACGCGTATTTATGATCGTACTGGCAAAATACTTTTGTATAACTTTCATGCCAACATACGTCGTACTGTGGTGCCTTTTGATCAGATGAGTATATATATCAAACAAGCTGTTGTCGCGGTAGAAGATGATACATTTTATACACATAGTGGTATACGCCCAACGGCAATTATCCGCTCTGTTTTTAAGACAGCTACTGGAGATACACAAGGTGGTTCTACTATTACACAACAAATAGTCAAAAACGCTTTACTTTCTCCCGAGCAGACAATCACCCGAAAAATAAAAGAGTGGATACTTGCGCTTAAACTTGAGCACAATATGACCAAAGATGAAATACTTGCTATTTATCTCAACGAAAGTCCTTTTGGAGGTACTATATACGGTGTCGAGGAAGCTTCTATGGCTTTTTTTGGGAAAAACGCACGTGATATAAATCTGGTTGAATCGGCATATCTCGCCGCATTACCACAAGCTCCGAGCAGATATTCCCCATATGGAAAAAATACCGATAAGCTTGAAAATAGAAAAAACTTTGTATTACGTCGAATGTTTGAACAGGGATATATTACTGAGTCACAAATGAGAGAAGCTCAACAAACAAAAGTAACATTTCAACCGCAAGCCAAATCGAGTGGTAAAGCGCTTCATTTTGATTTCTATGTTCGTGAGTATTTAGAAGAAAAATACGGTGAAGAAATTGTTGAGAATGGTGGTCTAAAAATCATCAGTACACTTGATTGGGAATTACAAAAAAAGGCAGAGGAAACGGTTCTAGAATACGCACTAAAAAATAAAGCAACTTATGATGCAGAGAACGCAGGGCTTGTTGCTATCGACTCTCGTACTGGTCAAATACTAGCTATGGTCGGCTCTCGTGATTATTTTGATCCAGCAATTGATGGTAAGGTAAATATAACACTTGCTCGTCGACAACCAGGATCATCGTTCAAACCGCTCGTATACGCTGCTGCGTTTGAGAAAGGGTATACTCCTGAAACAGTTTTATTTGATGTACCAACAGAGTTCAATGTTAACTGTCCTATCGCTGTCAGCGCAGCGTCGCCAGAGAGTTGCTATAATCCTGTGAACTATGACGGATTCTATCGTGGCCCAGTCAATCTACGTAATTCACTTGCGCAATCACTAAATGTGCCTGCGGTAAAATTGTTGTACTTGACGGGGGTGACTGATGCTATCACACAAGCAAGAAAAATGGGTATTACAACACTTGGTACAAAAAGTCAGTATGGACTCACATTAGTACTTGGAGGTGGTGAAGTCACATTACTTGAACTCACTGGTGCATATACATCCTTTGCAAATGAAGGGATTAAACCTCAAATCACTTCTATTATCTCTATCGAAGATAATACTGGAAAAATGTTAGAGCAATTTACTCCTAAAAGAGAGCAAGTACTTTCTCGTGACACAGCGCTGCGTATATCAAGTATACTCAGCGATAATGATGCCCGCACACCTGCATTTGGTGCTAATTCACCACTTTATTTTGAAGGGCGTCCTGTTGCGGTTAAAACAGGTACTACCAATGATTATAAAGATGTATGGACTGTTGGATACACCCCTTCAATTACTGTCGGAGTATGGGGTGGAAATAATGATAATAGGCCAATAGCAAAGAAATCTGCTGGGTCTGTTATATCTCCAATGTGGAGAGCTTTTATGGATACGTATTTTAGCTTATACCCAACAGTAGAGAGTTTTGGTGAAGCGCCAAGTTCGGCAGATAATCCAAATCCAATACTACGAGGTATATGGTGTTCTGCTGGTACAGGAATACATAGTATTTTATATTTTCTTGATAAGAATAATCCGCGTGAATACACACCTGGTCGTACCAACGACTCTCAGTGGCGTATGTGGGAAGGGGCTATGCAAATACACGGAAGTGCCTATGGTTGTCCTTTTGGAAACAGTGAGCTTGGTGGTGATATATCAGACACAAGTATTATAAATCCAATTTCTAACCCTACAGAGACTCCACAGACGCAAAATACTTTATCTGAAATATATATTCCCTTCTCAGTTTCCGGTGTACCAAGTGGTACTATTTCTGCAAATGAGTTACTTACTTTAACAGTAAACTCTAGTGAAAAAATAACACGTGTCGAATATTCACTTGCTGGAAAATCTCTCGGAGGAGTTGAATCTGCGCCGTATAATATCAGTTTTACTCCAAATCAAGTAGGTGTATCAAGTAATACAACTCTCTTTATAAAAGTATTTACAACGGCTGGATATAGTTCTCGCGCAGTAACACTTACAATACAATAAGATAATAAAATACCAGAGTAATACTCTGGTATTTTATTATCTTAGTTTTTGTATTTCTTTATACTGTTCTATTTTGTGTAGCTCTTGTAAAATTTTGTCAGAGTATCCAAGTATAATATTCTTTTTAATAGATGAAATATGTAGACAAATATTTTTGTTTTGTATTTCTATATCTTGATGTGTGATATGAATATTTGTTACTTTATATATTATTTCACTTATACTCTCTTTTTGTTGTCTGTTTTTTTGTTGTATTTTTACATACTTACTTACCACCTCTTGTATACTACTCATACCTATCTATTGAGTGGCATTATTAAATACAAGAATGAATCATCACTGTTTTGTCTAAGTACTACTGGTTTATTACTTGTTGTAAAAGTCATTTGTATACTTTCTTTCACTATAACACTGAGTACTTCTTGAATATATTTATAGTTTAAATTGATTTCAATATCACCACCTGTAATAACTGCTGCTATTTTTTGTTCTACACTCCCTATGTTTTGATTTTTTGTTTTGAATTCTATTTGTTGTAATTCTTGTTGTACAGATATATGTAGTTGATTAAACATATCCGAAAAAACAGTGCTTAATTTTAATGAGTTTTGTACATCTTGTTTCAATATTTTTGCTTCAATAAGTGCTTCTGTTGGTATAATTCTTTTATAATCTGGAAATTGTCCGTCTACTACTCTTGCTGTTATATATACAGTACTATCTTCAATAGTAAGCATAGTATCACTATATGTCAGGCGTATAGTATCTTCTATATGTTCACAAAGGCGTATTATTTCTTGTACATTTTTATTTGGAATGAGAATATGTAGGTCTGATATATGTTTTACTTTAATTTTTTTCTCAGCTAATCTGAATGAATCTGTTGAAACAAATACTAATGCTCCTGGTTCGCTATATATATACACCGAGGCTATTTCTGGTTTTATATCTGTGTTTGCTGCTGCAAATGAGACAGTGCGAAGTCCTTCTATTAATACACTTTTTTGTATATCAATTGTATTTCCTTCTATTTTGGGTAATGGGGGAAAATCTTCTTTTTGTAATGTTTTCACCACGATTGAGCTTTTTTCTGTTTTAATAACAAGTGTGTCTCCAACCACTTCGAGGGTAATATTCTTTTCATTGTGTTGTATACTGCTTATAACTTTTGAAAATATATCTCCTTGTACTAGAACCTCTCCTTCTATTGCGACTTTTACAGGTATAACAAATCTCACTCCAATATCTAAATTAGTAGCAGTGATACTTAGTTTATTTTGTTTTGCTTCTAAAAAGATACCTTGTAAACTTGGAAGTGTTCCAGACTTGTGTGTTGATCGAACAACTGTTTGTACAGGTATATTTAGTTTTTCTAAGATACATTCTATTTTCATATGTGTAGTATATAAGTAAATAAAATAATTTGATACATATATATCCTGTGGAAAGGTGTATAATTATGATTTTCTCTTATTTTATTAGTATTATTTTGATAATTTATTTATATTTATTGTGTGAAAATAGTATTTCATTTGGGTATAAGTGATAAAAATATATCTGTATTGTGAATATGTATATTGTTATACACATGTATTAGTACTGTTATACACAAATTGATTTCAATTCTTCTATATCACTCTGTAGTTTAGTATCAACAAGTAAATCCTTCTTTATTTTCTCAACAGAGTGCATAACTGTAGTATGATCTCTACCATCAAACTTCTCACCAATCGAAGGATATGATATATCATATATTTCTCGTAGTATATACATAGCAACCTGTCTCGGATGTACTATCTCCTTTTTACGGCTTTTTTTATGTAACATTTCTTCGGTTATAGAGTAGTATTCTGCAACAACTTGTATAACCTCTTTAACACTTAAATTCTTTTTTTGAGAAATATTATTTTTAATCAAACTTTTTACTTCATGAGTATATAACATTCTTCCTCGTATTTGTGTTTGTATCTGTACCAAGTTTAAAACTCCTTCAAGTTCACGTATATTACCTTCTACATTTTCAGCAACAAAAGAAAGAACATCATCACTGATAAATACCGCAGAATCAGCTGTTTTTGCCTTTAAGACAGCTAAACGAGACTCAAACTCAGGAGTTGCTATATCTACTATCATACCCGCATTAAAACGCGATTTAAGACGATCTTCAAGACCAGAGATAAAATTTGGGTGTTTATCGGAAGAAAATATGATTTGCTTGTTTAAATCATATAAACTATTGAAAATATGAAACAATTCTTCTTGAGTCTTTTCCTTACCTTTAATGAATTGTATATCATCTATAATAAGTACATCAAATTTTTTATACCTATCCTTAAAAGAAGCAGATTTATTGCTATTTACTGATTGTACGTATTCAGTAGAAAACTTTTCAAGTGAGGTATAAAAAATCTTTTTATAAGGGTGTTTTGTTTTAATAGCATTACCCACAGATTGAATAATATGTGTTTTACCAAGCCCAGTACTACCATGCACAAAAAATGGATTATAGAGTGTTCCAGGGTTTTGTATAATAGACTGTGCAGCAACATATGCAAGCTCATTGAATGGACCTACCACAAATGATTCGAAGGTGTATTTTGGATTAAGTCCGTCTTCTCGTATAGAGACAGTCTCAGAAAATAAAACTTGATTTTGTTCAGGTATTTTTTTCTCACTCGCTAGTATTTTTTGCACAGTAGAATCACTCTTTGATATGATATATTCTACAATACGCACTTGTTCACAGAGGTCACGAAGAGTTTTTGTAATTAGTTTATGGTGTTTTGCAAGCAACCACTCTCTTATAAACTCATTTGCAACCCCAATTCGTACAGTACCGTCTATACAGTCTACGATGTATGTATTTTTGAACCAAGTTGCAAATGTTGTTTTTGATAAATGTAATTCGATTTCAACAAGTGCATTTTGCCACAAAGTATCAGTATCAATATCTTTCATAGGATATAGTATACAGTTGTGCACAGTATTTGTACACAATGCACATAATACCAAAATAGGGATATCCTTGTGTATAAGGTGTGTATATCTAAAAGAACAACCAAAACTTGAAAAATTATTGAAAATACTGTATAGTAGTACATTATGTCAGTTACATATCAACCAAAACGAAAAAAGAGAATGACTACTCATGGGTTCCTAGTTCGTATGAGTACTCCAAGTGGTAGAAATATCATTCGTAATCGCCGTAGAGCTGGACGAGTAAAACTTGCTGTACAACCAAGTAAAATAGTAAAGCAAGGATATAAAGTTAATTAAACCCCTATACTATGCTTGCTCGACACATGCGAGTACCTAAAAAACTCTTTCCTCTCCTTAAAAAAAACAAATTGTTTGAAGGGGAGTTTTTTAGTATACGAGTAACGCATGGAGTGCAAAAAGGAGCAAAGATGGTTTGTGTTGTTTCAAAGAAAATAGACAAGAGGGCGTGCACCCGAAACAAGATAAAAAGACAAGTATATAGTATACTAATACCATTACTTCAAAATAGTAATTCAAATACAACTATTCAGATATTTCCAAAGAAAACGAGTTTAGAACAAACATATTCTATACTAAAATCAGACCTCACAACACTTTTACACAAAAATAACCTTATCTAACACTATGTGGAATACCCTTATTTACGAACCTTTATATAATGCATTTGTCTATGTACTTGCACATATGCCTGGGCACAATATAGCTCTCGCTGTTGTTGTGTTTACCATCATTATAAAACTATTACTCTTTCCACTGTATCAAAAAAGTATACGTAGCCAACAACTACTCAAAGTGTTGGAGCCACAAATGAGAGAATTGCAAGAGAAGTACAAAACCGACAGAGCAGAACTAGGAAAGCAGACAATGGATTTGTATAAGAAAAACAATATCAACCCTTTCACATCTATACTCCTTTTATTTATACAACTTCCAATTTTGATTGCACTTTATTTTGTATTTTCAAAAGGAATTACAAATGATGTAGAACATCTATATAGTTTTATACGTTTTCCAGAACAAATACACACACTCATGTTTGGATTTATTGATGCCACCAAACCATTTATACCACTTGGTGTACTCGCAGGACTCACCCAAGCATTGCAAGCCAGAGTGAGTTTTCCAAAAATAGAAGTAAAAGAAAAGAAACCAGGAGCTGAACCAAATTTCCAAGACGAGTTTGCAAAAAGCATGAGAGTGCAAGTATTGTATATTTTACCAGCACTCATTGTTGTGCTTTCTGCTGGATTCCCTAGTGCTATTACACTTTACTGGGTAGTCGCGAATATATTTGGAACACTTCAGGAGTTGTATGTGAAAAAGACGCTTAAAACAACATAAATATAAACATAACAAAAAGAACTCATATTGAGTTCTTTTTGTTATATAACATATTACTTAAATTCTATAAAGGAACATTACAGGTTCTCGCTGATGTTTTCCACGGAGTAAGATTTCCTTTATATATTTTTGAGCAAGTAAATTCCTGATTTATTTTTGGATTATTTGCCGCCGCTACACACTGCTGATATAAACCTTCTTTTCCGGGACGTATACTTTGAGTACAATTACCGATACGTAAACCAGCTTTTCTACCCACAGTACCATTTGGGCCACAAGGCCCAGTGAATGCAGAAGGGCAATCTAAACCAGCAACAGACCACACAGTTAGGTTAATTTGCCACAAGCCACATGAATACGATGGACCAGCCCCCCTATTTAATTTATCAGAACCACTACAAATAGACCTACCACCGCTTTCTAAATTACATACCTTTGATGCGCCAACTGCAATTGAACTAAAACATGTTTTAGAAAGATTTTCTACGCTGCAGAGATTGGTTGGGTTGGTTGGAATTTTACAAGAACCACCACCAGAAGAGTTATTATAATAAGATGTATTTTGAACCACAGAAATTCCACTCCCAAGCTCCACCAACACCCCTGTCCCACCCTCACTCGCAGTTCGCAAATTAAGTCTTCCAAGATCTAAATGAAACTTCACTAAGTCTGGATTAATGGTAGTGAGTATAAGTACTGACCCAAGCGCAAGAGCAAGTCCTTGTAATGCACCAAGAATAGTAGCTTTAGCCTGACTTTTACCATTTATAGCCTCTACAGTAGCATATTGTACTCCTCCATAGATAACCATTACTACTGTGAGAAGTATTGCTATACCAATAATATAATTAAATGCTGTTTGTAAGAATACACCTAGTGAACTAGGACAAATAGTTACTAATCCATCTTTGTCTGTAAAACCTGGTATTGTGACGAGGGATTTGTAGGTGAAGGGGTT
>JBDLSO010000025.1:0-8654 GCA_039799445.1 Candidatus Parcubacteria bacterium
GATACCTGCTGAAATGAGTGCATTGAGAGTTCGAGTCGAGAGACCTAGGTCTTCTACTTTTGTCTTGCCAGATTCAGAGACTTCGTCCGCTACTTTGAATTCTGTAGGTTCCGAAAGTGCATAATCTTCTTTTGAAGCAAATCCTACTATTGCTTGTAGCTGCTCAATCATCGCTTGTACTGATTTCTCGAGTGCAAGTCTTGGAGTCAGTGTTCCGTCTGTCTCGATAACGACACGCAGTCTGTTGTGGTCAGTTTTGTCTCCGACACGCATGTTTTCTACTTCGTAACTAGCACGTCTGATAGGAGTAAAGTTAGCATCTACAGAGATAGCTCCGATTTCTACTTTCTCTTTTTTATGCTCTTCTTTTGCAACGTATCCAAGTCCACGCTCTACTGTAACTGTGATATTGAGTATTGTGTCTTTCTTGGTGATTTCTGCAATACTTTGATCTTTGTTCAAAATATCTACTTGTCCTGTCGTTACAAAATCTTTTGCAGTAACTTGTTTTGGCCCTTTTACAGAAAGAGAAATCTTTTGTGGCTCATCACCTACCATTTGAAATCTAATTCGTTTGAGTGAGAGTAATATGGTGATTACATCTTCTTTGACTCCTTCTATTGTAGAGAATTCGTGCGATACTCCATCGATAGATACAGAGGTAATTGCGCATCCAGGCAGTGACGAGAGGATAATTCTACGTAATGAGTTCCCGAGTGTATGTCCATATCCTGGATATAAGTTATCAATTTCGTAAGTACCTTTATTTCCATCTTCTGAGACAATACGAGGTTTAGATGGAAGAATAATGTTTGTGTGTAGTGACATAGGCTCTAATGTAATTTTTAGTGTATAATTCGTAACTCAATCTTGTAACTAAAACTATTAACGCTTCCGTATTATCGACTGTAGAACTCAATAACAGATGCGAGATCAAATATTGGTTCAATTTCTGTTGCAGTACCGGTAATAGTGATTTGAAGTTTATCTGAGTCTAATTTCATCCACGCTGGAGTTTTGTATCCTTTCAATTTATCGTGACTGTGAGTAAAGAGAGCTGATTTCTTACTTCCTTCTCTGATTCCCACAATATCACCTGGTTTTACTTGATACGATGCAGACAATACTCTTTTTCCATTTACTGTAATATGTCCATGGGCAACTATTTGGCGAGCAAGTGCACGCACATGTGCCAATCCTGATCTATATACTACGTTATCTAGGCGAGACTCAAGTGTCTTGAATACTCTTTCAGCTGGAGTTGTTGTTTTGTCTTTACTATCCATTGCTTTTAAGACATATCCACTGAATTGTTTTTCGCGTAGACCGTATGAAATGCGGACAATTTGTTTGGCTTTGAGCTGACTTCCGAATTCGGTACGATTTGACTTATGTTTACGTTGAGAGTCAAGTATACCTGGTGGGTATGGTCTCTTAACGAAACCATCTTTTTCTCTTCCTGATAGATTGAGACCGAGACGTCTTGATTGTTTTGATGTTATTCTTGGCATAGTTTTATATTATATACGACGAGGTTTTTTAGGCTTTGGACCATTGTGTGGTACTGGTGTACGGTCTTTGATTGTTTGTATTTCAATACCGTGTGCCATGAATGAACGAACTGCTGATTCACGACCTGAGCCTACTCCTTTGATGACTACATTTACGTCTTTGATACCAGCTCCAGCTGCCTTTTCACCGAGAATGTCACCTATTTTAGAAGCAGCAAAAGGAGTTCCTTTTTTTGCACCCTTGAATCCAAGAGCACCAGATGAAGACCATGCAAGTATATTACCTGAATTATCAGCAAGAGATACTTTTGTATTGTTGTATGTTGATTCTACATACAAAGTACCAGAAGTTACTTTCTTCTTGTTGAGTGACTTTGCAAGTGAACGAGCACGAAGGCCTTGGTCTACTTGTTGTCCAGTTTTTTTGACTATACGTTTTTTTCCCATACTGTTTAATTCTGGTGTGTTTTTTAAATTGAGTAAATACTATTTCTTTTCTGCTGATCTTCTACCACTTCCCATCGTCTTGCGAACATTTCCACGGACGGTACGAGAATTTGTTTTTGTTCTTTGTCCACGTACTGGCAAATGTTTAGCATGTCTTGTTCCTCGATATGTTCCGATATCTTTGAGACGTTTGATATTTTGTTGCTTATCACGTCTGAGGTCTCCTTCTATTTTGAAAGTCTCTATAGCTTTACGTACAGAGTTTTCTGTATCGGCATCTAGGTCTTTGGCTTTGGTTCCCCAGTCAAGCGAAAGATCATCGAGAACTTTTTTGGCTCGTGCACGCCCTACACCATGTATCACCGTAAGTGATATTTCTAGGCGTTTGTCATCTGGAATTGTTATACCTGCTATTCTCATTGTGTTTGTATGCTGTAAAAGTTAGAAATAATAAACAAGGTTATCCTTGTACTTGTTTGTGTTTTGGGTCAACACATATAACACGCACTGCTCCTCCTCGCTTGATCATTTTGCAACTACTACAAATTTTTTTAACTGATGATTTGATTTTCATAAAAATAAAAGATACACATGCCTCTCGGGCAGAGCCTCGATGACATGTATATTTCGTGTACAAAAGTATAGCATATACTAGCTCAAAACGCAAGTACTTTGCTTGATTTATAGTTTATTATTAATTGCGTTTGACTATACGAGCCTTACCACCAGTTGGTTCAGGTAGTAGAGTTACTTTGTCCCCTACCAAAACTTTGATTTTGTGTATACGCATTTTCCCTGCGAGATATGCCAAAACTTCTTTTTTGTTCTCATCGAGCTCTACGCGAAAGAGTGCTGCTGGAAGACATTCTACTATTTTTCCTGTTACTAAATTTTCTTTATCTGTTGCCATGTGTTGTTGTATATGAGTATATAGTATAATACTATACTTATTTTAGCAAGTGCATTCTCAGCTTTCTTTGGCTTGAAGTGCTTTCTGAGCTATGTGTGATTCAAATAGTAGTATTGAGATAGAGCTACAAAGTATCGCCAAGAGATAGCCTCCCACTATGTCGCTGAGCCAATGCTCTCCAAGAAAGAGTCTAGAAGCAGCGATTGATACAGAGATACATACTGCAATACCAATATAGACTTTCTTATGCTTGACCTGCATTTGATGGGTGTATATATAGCTGCTGAGTATCAGAAATACTGCCGAGATAGCAGTGTGACCACTTGGATAACTAAATGAAGTCTCTATTGCCTGCTCATATACAGGTCGCTCAAATGCAAATAAGGATTTGAGATACATAACTATGCCAAAAGTAGCAAGTATAGAGGAACTATACAAAATACCAAGGCGATATGAATGTCTGTAGCAAAAATATACTGTTGCTGCTATTGTCAGTATTCCAATACCGACCGGTCCACCCAAATGTGTGATATAACTCCAGATGAGGTGCTCATCCGCTAATCTACTAGGTATCAGATATTCAAAAACGGATTGATTGATTGCAATAAGTGTCTTGTTTGACTGATATACTAGATACGAAAAGAGTATACACGCTGATCCAGATATCGCTATGATGTAAGACAATATCTTATGCTGTGTGAAAATGTGCCTCATGGTTTAGATATGATACACCTAGAAAAAGAGATGATGCACAAAAACAAAGAGTCCTGCAATTCCCGCACCAAATCCAAAACAGAGCACTCCAGCCGATGCAATATCCTTTATCTTGCCCACATGATCGTGGTGATCCGGATGAAGTTTGTTCCAAGATTCCTCTATCGCTGTATTGAGTAGCTCTGCACCAAGTACAGAGAAGCTAGCAAGTGTGACAATTGCATACTCAATATAAGAGAAATCAAGTAGTATCGCAGCACTATACACTACTAGTATAATAGCTATCTCGGTTCTAAGATTTCTTTCAGAGACATATGCATAACGGACACCACGAAATGCGTGTACTATACTTTTACTACTGTCCTTTATGTGTCTTTTAGCTTTTGAAATCATACATGTCTTTTATATATTACTTTTGATTGAGCACATCCCACATACTCTGATCTGCACCACCATCGAACTTGAATACTGTGATACCACCGAGTTTATACTTTTTTGCAAGTGCAATTTTATCTATCATGGATTCAGCATCTGGAAAAGAAACAAAGTGTAGAGGTGCTCCTACTGCACCAGCATAACTCGGTGACTCTGGTGCAGAATACATATATGAAAGCTCACCAGCTTGATTTCGTTCTATATCTATACCGCGAGCCTTGGCATTGTTGTACGCTTCACGGAAATTGATTGCTCGTAATTTGGTATATACATATCCTCTACCCTCTATATCTGGCGTCAATTCCCATTTGTAACCAAAAGTAGGTATTCCAAGCATAATCTTGCTTGGAG
This sequence comes from Candidatus Parcubacteria bacterium, assembly GCA_039799445.1. Lineage (GTDB taxonomy): Bacteria > Patescibacteriota > Minisyncoccia > Phycocordibacterales > UBA5272 > JBDLSO01. The sequence continues at coordinate 4,369 of JBDLSO010000025.1, forward strand.
CTATTGTTTTGGTTGTTTCCTTGATAACTTTTTCAACCCATTTTGGATCTGCGACAGGCATATATGGAGTACCTAATTTGTCGTATGTGTCATGAAGCGCGATATCTGCATCTTGCTGATCGTATGTCATGAGTCTGACCTGATCACAATACGTGTTGATAGCAACGTAGTCATTTGAGACTAATTTACTTTCTGCTATTTTTTGTGCAGTGAGTACTCTTACACGTGACTCTATTGGTGTACGAGGTTCGATAGTACAAATGAGCTTTTTATTTTTGGACTTTGTAATAACCGAGAGCTCTTTAAGGAATGCACTGAAACCATTCTTTGTTTCTGCTGATTTGTTTTCATAGTCAATATCTACACCATCAAACGATGGATTGTCTAGAATATTTGTTTTGATGGATTGTATATGACTAGTACGTGCTGTCTTGTCGTTTAGAATTGCTTCCATTTGTGACCGACTGAACCATGCAACTGTCGGATAGATTTTTATTTTCTTTTCTTTAGCTTGAGCAAACAATGTTGGCCAAGGCTCTTCAGCTATTTTCAATTTATCTACTAGTATACCTTTTGAATCTACTTCATACGAAAATGGACTAATAATATCGAGTTTGGATAGATTTTCTGTGGTTTCAGTACCTCCTGCTGTTTTCGTCCAATATGGTATCCAGCCCGCTTTCAAAAATGTAGTTGGAGTGGTGGTGACTTTCGTAGTTGTTTTGGCTACCGTTTTGACTGGGGTTTTTGTAGCTGTTTTTTTTGCTGGGGTTACTACTTTTTGAGTTGTCGCTTTCTTTGTTGTTGTCGCTGCGAGCGCAATAGAAGATACTCCAAAGATGCCAAGTACAAGGAGTATAATTGAGATATATCTATAATGAGGTTGTATGTTCATATATATAGTATAACATATCAAAAGTCAGACTGTGACGCTATAACGCTTTGAAAAATGCCTTTTATGGTGTACTATATGTAGTATTATTTTGTAAAATAAATTTAATTTTACTTTTTGCAAAATAATTTGGTACATTGTTCCAATACTCTCTAATTTCTTCAATTGTACTCAATTGGTTGAAATCGCAGTAAAAACAATCTGTCACTAATTTACTGATATACTCATATCATAATTACCATACCAAATATTGGTGGATCGTCTAATGCTCCCGATTTCTTCAATTGTACTCAATTGGTTGAAATCGCAGTAAAAACAATGTGTCACTAATTTACTGATATACTCATATCATAATTACCATACCAAATATTGGTGGATCGTCTAATGGTAGGACAGCAGCCTTTGAAGCTGTGAATCTAGGTTCGATCCCTAGTCCACCAGCATATACTAAAAACGCTAGGTTATTCCTAGCTTTTTTAGTATAAAGTTGGTGTTGCTATGATCGAACCGCGGGCCGCAGCACTCGAAGAAAGTGCGTAGGTTTCGAGCTCACCAGAGCGAGAGGCGATCCCTAGTTCTCTATATTTATTTAGTATATAAGTATATAATTAAAAGATGAATTTTGAAAATATAATAAAATCAATCAGTCCTTGGGTAAAAATTGATCTTGAGAAGAAGCAAGAAGATAGATTATTACTAGATGAGATTATTTCAATCTTATCACCGACAATAGTTAAGTCATTTACCGATTCTCTTTTGAAAGCAAACTACGACAGAAATTATAATAGTATTATTTCAGAGTATATTAATTTTTCCCAATTAGTTACGACAAAGTTTCATCGTACAAAAATTCAAAATAAATACTTGAAGCTAACCGCTAGTTTAGAAGAACTTAATGTGTTCTTAACGCTTAACTTTTCATCAAATTATGCAAGGAAAGAAATTATGTTACTGGATAAAAATGATGACGACCATACAGTATACGATAAAAATTTAATAGAGTTAGAAAGACTTGTTATTGATTTTAAAAAAAATATGACGAATTTATAATAATTGGATCAAAAAAATATGTAACAATCTCAGAAACTTTTGTATTTATTATTCCTATAATATTACTTTCTTTACTTTTTATTTATAATCTATTTATAACAACATGTATCCCTCCCTCGCCATCTCAATAGCACTCGCTTAATTTACTAGATATTTGTGCTATTCTTCTTACTATTTTTTACCAACAAAATTAGTGCTATTAGAAATATAAAAATACAATCCCTAGGCTTGCTACTAGTATCTTGCGCTGTCGTATACTTTGGCGTATCACTCGTCCCAGAACCAGAACTTCAAAATAGAGTACATGCGCTTGGTGGTGGATTCTTGGTATTCTTTGTTTGTTACCTTTCCTCCCATAAATCAAAAAGTTCTATAACTGATATACAGTTATTTGTATGTCTGTCTAAATTGTCACAGCACTTGGTGAGTAATATGGTTGGTAGCTTATCGCAAGTACTATATTTGTTCCGGTTCATACAGAACATAATAGATAAGTTGACTTAGTCTGTGAATATGATATTGTTCTAAACGGAGGTACAAGGAAATGAAAAAGACTTTGCTGACAGACATCTCAGAGGAAATCCAGAAAGTCAAACCTAGAAAAAAATATCAACTAAATTTAGTCGAAGAGAGAACGGTTTGTAAGGATTGCAATACGAAAAAAGTTGCAAAACTGAGTATCTATGCACGTAAAATACTTACTGTCCATGAAATGCATGCCGCGATGCTTCACTCAGACGCTTTTGAAGTTGAAGACCTTACGTGTATTAAATACATGGTGGAATTACTGCGGGCTGCGCTCTGGCTTGAAATATTTGGGGTATACCCAGAACTTGCAAACTGCCAAGACTCTATATCGCTTGGGAACAACTGGTGGATACTACATGTTGATACTAGTGACTGCCCAAAACATTCAATACAAAATCTCGAAGGGGTCACATCCAAGTATGAACAAACACTTCACTGAATCTATCGAAAGGGGGTTGAAAAATGGCAAGACCGATAAAGTGGACGAAAAAACGTCTTCAAGAAGTTGCGAGCGAATGCAAAAATAAAAAATCGTTTCGATTAGGAGCGAAGGATGCATATCGTGCTGCTTGCTTCTATGGTTACCTGGATGAGCTCGGACTAGCACAAACTGGACCCAGGTTATGGACTTACGAGGCAATACTAGCAAAAGCTATTGAATCAAAAAGTCTTGCAGTATTCAGAAAAAGCTACAAAAGTGCATACTCAATCGCCAGCGCTCGAGGTTGGTTGTCATCACTCAAACTGGAACTTCTTCAGCTTGAAAGCTCTTCAGGGGGCAGTAACACCAGTTCTCAGTGTAGCGCCTTCGAGTTGCAGGAATTATATAGCGAATCATTGTCGTGAGATAGACAACATGCTCAAAAGAAGTGGTAGGACATATCTGAAATTCACCCCCCCCCCTTAAACGCTACGTTTAAGGGGATTTTTATAGTTATATACAGTGCGACCTATGCATAGGGGTAGGACATATTGTATATTAACGTGCACTAATATATATGAATACTACAACACTCAAAAAATTTGCTACTACACATCCTTATATTACTGCTTTACTTTTCTACATAGTAATTAATCTTGTCGGTGGCTACTCTATCACTCTCTTTGTCGATATCAAAGAAGTCTATACGGCTCTTAACACCCCTTGGTGGGCTCCTGCGACATGGGTCTTTGAAGCTGTGAATCTAGGTTCGATCCCTAGTCCACCAGCAATACTAAAAAATACTAGGTTAGCCTAGTATTTTTTAGTATCTGTTGAGTTTTGACTAGCAATCGAATCGCAAGTGATGAATACATCGTGCCATGAGACCAAGCAGATCCAAAGAGAATGTATAGATTTCGAACTCACCAGAGCGAGGAGCGATCCCTAGTCGACCTAGCCAACACATTAAAGCCCGAAGCTACAAGGGTAACCCTTGTTATTGATTTACTTGCCAGAATACAAGATACCCACGTATGTGGGTATCTTGTATTATTTCCTTAACATCTCATTAACCTTGCTTCTTGTATAACTGAAGAAGTTACCGGTTGGTTTGGTTAGTTGTAGTGGAGTTAAGATAGTATCTGTATAGGCTAATTGGAATCTGTTGAGTGCTTTGACTGTAGCGGGTCCAAAGTAGTTTGTTTCTTTACCTATTGATCCTGCTCCTGTAGTAGCTACTGTGTACTTATTTACATTTAAGAACTGTTGTAGTTTCTGTACTTCTGGGTGAGTAGAGCCTAGTTTGAGATTCTTGGTGAAGAGGAAGGCAGTAGTAAATGGATTGACTATGTGAGAGGGTGTAGTGGTTGTGGTGGTTGTTCCTGTTGTAGGTGT
>JBDLSO010000026.1:0-8346 GCA_039799445.1 Candidatus Parcubacteria bacterium
TGAGATTTTCGGTAATCTTTTTGGTAAGGTCGGTAACTGTTGCAAAATCACCGAGCTCTGCCACATATTCATCAGTCAGTTCTGGTAACTCTTCATGGCTTTTAGCATCAATATCAGTATGTTCTTTGTCATGCTCGGCATCCCCATGTGTATGCTCGCTTCCGTCTTTGTGCAATTCTTTGTGTGCTCGCATTTTTCTCAGTTCAAGCAATACATCTTGTATATCTTTGTCTTCTACTACCACTTCTGTTGTTGCAACACTTTTTGCAATTTTCATGTAGTCAGGTAGTTTTAGTTTTGGTAATACTGCAACGGTGATTGTGTATTCAAAGTCATTATCCTTTGCAAGTTTTGTGACTGACACATCTGGTCTGCCGATTGCATCCACCCCACTTGCTAGGATTTCCTGAGAGAAGGTGTCTTGTATTGCCATATCTGCCATCTCTTGCAAGATTGCCATCTCACCAAACTGAGAAAGTATCACTGACTCTGGAGCATGTCCTTTGCGGAATCCATCTACCTCAGCTATTTCTTTTATTTTGGCAAGTCCTTTGCTATAGTATGCCCCAAACTGTTCTGCTGCTATTTGTACCAGTATCTCTACTGTGCTGTCATCTTTGTGTATTACAGTATCTTGTGTTTCTTTTTTCATATCTTACGAACAATTTTTATTTATGTTTATTTTTGTATAATTCGACTGATTCTTCTATTGCGGCAATTGCTGCGTCTTTACCTTCTGTGCTCGTTATTTCAACTGACTTTTTCTGAATCATCTTGTACGTCAAGAAAAAATGTTCTATCTCTTTAAGTGTGTGTGGGTTGATATCAGCGATATCCCAAACAGTATCAAACCGAGGATCTCCGACTGGTACTGCTATTATCTTTTCGTCTTTCTCTCCACTATCTATCATATGCACCACAGCTACTGGACGCGCCTCGACGAGACACCCAGGGAAAAGTGGATACGTAGTGAGTAGTACGACATCCAGTGCGTCTCCATCATGCCAATGTGTCTGTGGTACAAATCCATAATCAAAAGGATAGTCCTGTGTGGTATGCAATACTCGGTCGAGTGCGATAATACCAGTCTCTTTGTCTATTTCGTACTTGTTTTTTGAACCTTTGTTGATTTCAATTATCACGTTTATTTTTTGAGGGCTTTCTCCCCACTGTATGTCATGAAGTAAGTTCATATATGTGTATAGTATTACTATTATTTTATATATTGTAGTATAGGTCTTATTCTTTTATTAGAACTTCCGTATCTTCTGTTTCTATGATATCTGTATCTACATTTTCAATTGTTTCTTCAGATATAACTTCTCTATCGACTACATCTGTCAGTACTGTTTCTTCATTTGTATTTGCTTCATTTTCAGTCTCAGACTCAGTTGTCATGATATCAATTTTGAAACCAGTGAGCTTGGCAGCAAGGCGCACATTTTGTCCACCTTTACCAATAGCGAGCGATTGTTCTTCTGGGAGGACTGTCACTGTGGCTTTCTTCTCTTCAGGATTGATTTCGATTGAAAGTGGTTTAGCAGGCGAGAGAGCTGCTTCTACAAAGTGTTCTATGTTGTCTGACCATTCGATAATGTCGATTTTCTCACCCGAGAGTTCCGAGGTGATAGCCGACACACGTACACCGCGTTGTCCGACACATGCTCCGATCGGATCTATCTGACTATCGTGTCCAACAACAGCTATTTTGCTACGACTACCAGGCTCTCTTGCAACTGATTTGATTTCTACTAGTCCTGAGGCTATTTCAGGAGATTCATTTTTGAATAATTCCATCAAGAATTTTGGATGTGATCGCGAAAGTCTGATAGAGAGACCTCGCACACCTTCATCGATAGCAAAAAGGTATGCTCGTATGCGATCGCCTGGGCGGTAACGCTCTTGTGGTATTTGTTCTTCATATGGCATTACCGCAGTAGTGCGCCCAAGGTCGACAAAGATAGTGCCCCTGTCAACACGTTGCACAGTACCTACTACTATTGAATTTTCTTTTCCACCAAACTCAAGTGCGATAGATCCTTTCTCGGCTTCACGTAGTTTTTGTATTATAACTTGCTTTGCTGTTTGAGCTGCTATACGACCAAAGTCTGCCTTTGCTTCAAGAGGGAAGACGATTTCAGTACCAAGCTCAGCATCGCGTTTCATCAAGCGTGCATCTTTGATAAGCATATGGTGCTCTTCGTTGTAGCGTGGTCTATTGTCTTGCCCCTCTTCGCCACCATCTGACGCGCCAGTCACAGAACTCACGTCTACATATTCATGGCGTGTAGAGCGAGAGTGCTCTGTGTGTTGTGGTACTTCTGTTTCTATTTCGTCATCCTCCTCTGGCATACGAACCATAGTATCGTCTACTACGACTTTGACCTGCTCAAATGTGCTTTGCCCAGTATCCATATCAAGCTTAGCACGGATGATTTGTCCGCGTTTACCATATTCTTTTTTGTATGCCGCAGCGATAGACTGCTCTATTGCATCAATGATTTTTTCTTTTGGAATTTTCTTATCCATCTCGAGAGTCTCGAGAGCTACTTTCATTTGTTTTATATCAAACATATTCTATTGTATTTATTTTTATAATCCTTTTATTGAAACGAGCCAGGCATTGCTGCCTGACTCGGTTCTGTATATCTCTACTATATCAAGCGAAGTGGCAAAAGTAAAGCCCCTCGCGCATTCTGCGTTTGGGGCTTTTGTTAGAGCAGTGTATTATATTTGAAAGCCGAGTAGAGAGCAAAGACAGCTACTACTCCGAGGGTTGTGAGTGCTCCAACGCAAAAAAAGAGCAGTTCACTTTTGGTGACAAAGACGTTTTGATCGTCTTTATGTATTTTTTTGGGTGGATTGCGGACGAAACTTTCGTCCACAATCCGAAGCTTACCTACACCACGTGTGTAGGTTCTTTTTTTCTCCACAGCATGTTCCTTTCTTAATGTATTGCAGTCATTCCAAGGTATAAGAACACTGTCTCTTCTTGAAAGACTGCTTTGGTTATACCAATTTCAGTAAGTGTCTGAAGGGAGATGCCATAGGTGATGGCATTGCCCTTTTTCCTTTCAAAGGTTGCGACATAGGCACACCCTTCAAAACAAATCAGACACAGAAACCTTCTAACTGCCGGCGGTATTGCCAGTATCCGCATGGTCTCAATCAGATTCAGACATCCGAATCTATGATTGACACCAAGAGCGTCGAAGGTTTGACCAGCTGGGATAGAATCCTGCCAGAACAAATGTCCTTCTTGGCTTTGTTTCTGCGGAGCATCTAGCAGTGCCGCCACAAGGCGCTTGGGACATTCAAAACCTTTCGGTATTGAAGTCCCCATTTTTATTTCAACTTTCCCACCATACCCAGTCGTTTTTGTGTGCATCAATTGTGCAGCGACTTGGGTATTGTACATGATTTTTCTCCACGCTGTTTTTTTGACGGAATGTCAAAAAATATAAAGAACAGCTGTATATATTATACATAAAATATAATGTGTTTGTCAATATGTCTCTATATGTATTTTTTTGGTGCAAGTAATGATCGTTTTGTGCTATTATACACGAGTCTACCCATAATTAGTTTTTAAAAAGTCGCACGGCTATCTGTTTTCTGTATCCAATCGTGGACAGAAACGGGTAGCTGAGTTCCATGATTGGACTCCTTGCGACTCTAGTTATGGGTAGACACTCGGCTACCCATTTTTGGTTTTAGCTGAGGCATAGACGTCTACCCTATGTCATCAATAAACACAAACTCACAACAAGAGCTTATTGCTCGTATAAAAGAATTAGAGACCGAAGTAAAACAACTCAAGTCTCGCAAAAAATATGGACTCGTCTGGGAAGATAAACCAGAGGATGTTGTACTTCAGTGTGAGAGACAAATTCCAGTACTCAAAGAAATTAAAAATAGAAAAATCGTGACAAGTGAAAACTCTCCCACTAATCTTTTGATTGAGGGAGATAATTATCATGCTCTTTCTGTTTTGAATTATACCCATAAAGGTAAGATTGATGTTATCTATATTGATCCGCCGTACAATACTGGCAATAAAGATTTTATTTACAATGACAATTATGTAGATAAAGAAGATAGCTTTAGACATTCTAAATGGCTTTCTTTTATGGAGAATAGATTAAAACTTGCAAAGGAACTACTAAAAGATAGTGGGGTTATTTTTATATCTATTGATGATAATGAGCAAGCACAATTAAAACTCTTATGTGATTCTGTTTTTGGTGAAGGAAATTTTATTAATTGTCTTGTATGGCAATACGATAACTCAACAATGAAAAACACTAGTGGGCGACTTGCTACAAAACATGAATACATATTAATCTATTCAAAATCTTTTAACTATCAAAATAAATGGGTCAAATTAAGACATGGAGAAGTTTCAAAAGAGCTATTAAAAAGATTTGGTAAATATGCTGATGAAAATAATAACATATTTCTTAGGGACGTTATACATGAAAAATCTTATTTAGAAAGAATATTACCAAGATTTAAAAATATACACGGAAGAGATGCTGATCAAGATGATGTTATTGACTCACTTGAACCTAATTACCTAAGATCTACGGTTAATATTCCTACACAAAGAAGTAATGATTTTTTTAATAAATTTAATCTAGAGTTTAATAATCCTAAACCAGTAGAACTTATAAAATTACTTGTAAAGTTAATAAAATATGAGGCTCAATTTACAGTCCTCGACTTCATGGCTGGATCCGGCACGACAGGTCATGCTGTTATGAAACTCAATAAAGAAGATGGTGGCAATCGTCAGTTTATTCTCTGCACCAATAATGAAAATAATATTTGTGAAGAAGTAACTTACGAAAGACTTAAAAGAGTAATCAAAGGTTATGAGAACAAAAAAGGAGACAAGGTTGAAGGACTTGGTGGTAATTTAGAATATCTCAAATGTGACTTCATTGATAAAACAAGGCACACAGACAATATGAAAATGAGGCTCATGCGAGCTTGTAGCGAGATGCTCTGTTTGAAAGAAAATACTTTTGAGGTCATAAAAGAAGTAAAAGATGGAGAGACTCTGATGTATAGATTATATAAAGGAATCAAAATAAATGAAGACGGAAATAATAAAGAACATATTGTCGGTATATATTATGATCTTGATGATAGCTATTTGGATGACATGAGAAGTGATTTAAAAAACTATGAAAGTTCCTACAAAACCGCATACATATTCTCACTCCGAAATGTATCTGACTTTATAGACGACTACCGTAAATGGAAAGGTATACAGATAGAGGAAGTGCCTCAAAAGATTTTAGAAATATATGAGTCGATATACAAGCGAAACAATCGCACCTAACAAGTACAACTATGAAAATAACTCTTAAAGATTATCAACAAAAAGCAGTAGACTCTCTCACCGAGAAGGTGTTTGGATTTTTAAAAAGTACAAAAGAAGATAGAAAGACTGCTGTGCTTCAAGCTCCAACAGGATCAGGTAAAACAATTATGATGGCGAGCTTTATTGAGTCTCTGATTGCTATAAATAAAGAAGAGACTTCACAGGAGGACTTTACTTTTGTATGGCTTTCTATTGGTAAAGGAGATTTACATAATCAAAGCAAAAGAAGTTTAGAGAAAGTGTTTATGGGGTTCCCTGTTGTACAGAGTGTCGATAGTATTTATGGCACATCTGTAGCAGAGCTCACAAAAGATTCTGTGACTGTGGTGAACTGGGAAAAGATTCGTTCAAAAGATGGAAAAACTCAGGAGTGGAAAAATATAGTCATGAAAGATGGTGATTATACAAATTTTAGAGAGATACTAGAAAACACAACAAAAACAGCAAAGAGAAAAATAATATTGATTATAGATGAATCTCATACCTCTCTTAAAACAGATCTCGGACAAGAAATAGTGTCGCTTATAGATCCAACTGTAACTGTGGAGGTTTCAGCTACTCCTAAATTTAAAATTTCTGGAGAAGACCAAAATGATGGTGTGGGATGGTTTGAAAAAATAAACCCTCAGGAAGTTATAGATGAACACATGATCAAAAATCAAATATTGGTCAATTTTGATTTTGATTTTAAGTATACAGACGATAGTGATGAAGCCATACTTCGAACAGCAATACACAAAAGAGACGAGCTGGCTAGATTATATAAAGAAGATAACATAGACATAAATCCATTACTTTTAATACAACTGCCTAATAGTGCAAATGGTGAAGTGGTTAAGGGTATGGTACTTGATCAGCTTAAAAGCTCTAGAGGTATAAGTCTTGGAGACGAGAGACTTTCTGTGTGGCTTGATGAAGAAAATAAAATAGATAGAAATATAGATAAAATTTCTGAAAACAATGCCCTACAAGAATATCTCATTTTCAAACAAGCAATAGACACGGGATGGGATTGTCCGAGAGCTCAAATACTTCTTAAGTTTAGAGAAAGTGAAAGTGAAGTATTTAATATACAAGTACTCGGAAGAATCTTGCGTATGCCAGAGCAAAAGCACTATGAAGTAGAAGCTCTTAATAAAGCTTATGTATATATCAATACTCACGCAGCTTCTTTTGATATTGAAAGTTATAGTCCAAAAATATTGGGAGATCAGCCAGCAAAAAGGTCTCCTCTATATAAAAATATCAATCTTACTTCTTTTTATAAAGAACGTGCAGACTATCAAGATATAAAATCAGATTTTAAAAAGGTACTTTTAGACACTGTGAGTAAAAGACTCGAATTACAACCTTTAGAGTATAAAACTAATATACAGAAATTAAAAAGTATTAAGCCTGTAACTACGAGCGATCTTGGCTGGCAATTTGATACAGAACATATTTTACACAGTGTTATTAAAGACTTGGCTCTTGATATACAAGAAGTTGATAATTATAAAAATATTTTTGAAGATGATGACGGAGACACTCAATCTCTCAAAATAAATGAAAGACAAATTGAGTTTGTTTCTCGGTCGCTATTTAGAAGCATGATGGCTCCGTTTACTAACATTGCCCGTTCTGTGCCTGCCATGAATGTCGCTTGGTTTTTAGTGTGTAGAGAATTATTTGGCGGGGAGATTCTAAAAAATGGAGCTCTCAGTTCACAAGCATTTTTACTTTTAAATCAAGATAAAATAAAACCTATTTTTATAGAAGCAGTAGTTGCTTATTCTTTGATTCGCGAACAAAAAGCAAAAGAAGATACGGAGCACATTATTAAAAACTTTGAAATAGTAGAAAAAGATTATTTTAATAAAGAAGTAGACGAAGAGATGAAAGACTATACAAAATGTATACTTCAGCCCTGCTATCTTTCTAAAGCTAGATCAAAACCAGAGCAAGAGTTTGAAAAGTATCTTGGGTCACTTTTGTCTGTCAATTGGTGGTATAAAAATGGTGAGATGAGAAGAGATTACTTTGGTATTAAGTATGAATACAAAAATGAAGTACACACTTTTTATCCAGATTATATTGTAGAATTTTCTGATGGAAGAATTGGTATTTTTGAGACAAAAGATGAAAGCGATAGAGATACTGACACATATACCAAAGCGAAAAACGAGGCTCTGCAAGAATACATAGCCAAAGAAAACAAAACCAGAAAAGCACAAAAGTTGTTCGGTGGTATCGTTGTATTTATGAATGGTGAGTGGAAGATAAGTGAGGGTACAGAATACAATACAGTACGGATTTAGTGTTGGACTTACACAATACACAAACACCCGAGCTAGTCTCGGGTGTTTGTTATATACACAATGACAAGCAGGTGGCGGGCTCCGCCCGCCACCTGCTTTCTAGTATTTTTCTTTCTTTATTCTGAATTCAAGATTCTACATTCTACATTCTACTCCCCACACTCTTGCACCTTTTAACCATCTGGTGTATACTGACTGTATGGTTAAAGTTGTCAAAGAATTATCACAAACACATATACTGCGTATCGCCAAAAAACATTTTTTGGCTTTTGGATATGTTGGTGCCCGAATGCAAGCAATCGCAGACGAAGCAGAAGTAAACAAAGCATTGCTGCATTATTATTACAAAAACAAGGAACAGTTATTCAAAAAAGTATTCGATGGGGAAGCAGAGAAAATGCTCGCAAGTGCAGAACAAATAGCGGAAAAGAATATACCGATACTAGACAAACTGCGACTCCTGATTGAAAATGATATTATACATTTAGAGAAAAACCCAGAGATGCCAATGTTCATCATGAGGGAAATGGCAAGAGACCCAAGTCTGATAGACAAATTAGATTCGGGTGAACGAGGAAAGAGAGTATTGCAGCAGATAAGTAGAGAAATACTCAGTGCACAAAAAAAAGGGATTATACGAAAAGACATCGCTGTGCAAGA
>JBDLSO010000027.1:0-8340 GCA_039799445.1 Candidatus Parcubacteria bacterium
CAAATGCTCCGAGCTTCTTACATAGCGCGGACTTCATTTGTGGATACGATACAATTTGTGGTGGTAATACCCGCACAATTGCTTTTGTTTTTACTGACATTTTTTCCCTTTCTTTTTTATTGGAAAAGTAGATAATATCATAAGTAATACAAAATAAAAAGAATCAAAAATATCTTTTATCAATACTACAGAGTACAGTTTGTATCGTATTTGTGCTATTGCGTATCTGTGAGTTATACTGATACATATGACTATTCTACACGCACTCTTGCTCGGTATTCTCGAGGGCATCACCGAGTTCCTCCCCATCAGTAGTACTGGGCACCTAATCATCGCTAGTCACTTGCTGAATATCCCAGAGACAGCCACACTCAAAAGTTTCCAGATAGCGGTACAGCTCGGGGCAATCATGGCAGTGTTTGTGACGTTTTACAAAAAGTTTTTCCACATACACAATCTACTCAAACTTTTTGTTGCATTTCTCCCAACAGGCATCATCGGATTTGCCTTGTATTCACTTATCAAAACCTATTTGCTTGGCAATTGGATCATCGTCTGCGCCGCACTTTTTGCGGGCGGTGTGATCATGCTGCTTGCAGAGCATTGGTACACAGAAAAGCATGAGTCAGGTCCAGTCGAGCTACGTCTTGAAGACATATCGTACAAGCAAGCACTACTGCTCGGACTATTCCAAAGTATCGCCATGATACCAGGAGTGTCACGTTCTGGAGCGACTATTATTGGTGGCTTATACATGGGCATCTCCCGACCACTTTTAGCAGAGTTCACTTTCCTTCTCGCAGTACCGACCATGACTGTTGCAACAGCCTATGACATACTCAAAAATTACAAATCGTTCAGTATAGTAGATACAGGTAATATACTGATTGGGTTCTCAACAGCCTTTGTCACAGCTCTCTTGGTTGTGCGATTCCTCTTGGCATATATCAAACGCCACGACTTCAAAGTATTCGCCTACTACCGTATGATACTCGCAATTGTGGTTGCCGCAGTCTTTCTGCTCTAGGTATAACCATTTTCCTGATATCAGGAAAATGGTATTAATTACTTTTCTATCAACTTCATAATGAGTTTAACTACATTCTCTTTATTCATTGGGTCGCTTTCTGCGACAAGAAGCGTGAGTGCTGTGAGGGCTTCCGGGCTCATTTTACCAATATCAAGCCTTTTACATTTTTCAAGAAACCATACAAAAGCAAATGCCCCGCTTCTTTTGTTACCATCTGCAAATGGATGATTCTTCACAATGAAGTACAGTAAGTGTGCTGCTTTTTCTTCTACGCTTGGGTATACTGCGGCACCTCCAAATGATTGCATGACACTGCCCACGATACTTTCTATACTGTCTTTATTTCTGTCTACTGCAAAGAGTTCTGTCGCCTCTCCTTTTTTGATAAGTTTGACTTTAAGGTCTGTTATTGCGAGAGTTAGCTCGTGGGCTGTGAAAGATACTGACCTCTTTGTTGGCTTTTTGAGATCAAGTGATGATTTGTCATATGCATCAAGCGAAAGCCATGTGCGAGCAAAAAGAGAGACCAGGTCAAGTGTCTGCTCACTGGTGAGTGCTTGATACTCTTTTGGTAATATTTTTTTAATTGTTTCTACAGCATCTGTAAACTCATTCCAGTTTTCACCAATGGTGTGTTTATTTATAGTATATCCTTTTGTAATGTGTTGTTTGAGAGTCTGCGTTGCCCACTGTCTGAACTTTGTTCCTATTACAGAGTTTATTCTATACCCAACAGCAATCAGAACTTCTAGGTTGTATTCTTTAACTTTACGAGTTACTTGTCTTTTGCCCTCATTTTGAACTTGTAAGGATTCCTTACAAGTTGCTTTTTCTTCTAATTCACTTTGCTCATATATGTTTCTAAGGTGCATTGTGATATTTTGTGGAGTTACTCCAAAAACCTCGGCTATTTGTGCTTGTGTTGCCCATACTGTCTCTTGTGTATTATCTACTCGTAGCTCTACACCTCCTGAGCGAGTTTTATATAAGACAACACCACTTTTTTGAGTATTTACTTTATCTTCAATTACTTTTTTCATATGTATAGTATATCACAGAAACAGGTAATACCGAACGAGCGTTTGTGTATATATATGTACCAGTTTATGTGCCAGCTTTAGACATTATGTGCTCCAGCTTTAGGCATTACGATTCTTTATACTACTGATTAAGCAACATTCACAGATACAGATACTTCGCCTCCCTTTTCTTCCTTTTCCTTTTCCTTTTCTTTTTGCTTTTGCTTTTGCTTTTCCAAAAAATTATACATCACGATTTAGGTGGTCAAAAAAGTGGGTGTTTTGACTATATGGTTAAAACATTCATTTTATAATTTACAATTGAATTAGGGGTAGAGACGTGGGTGTGAAAATTATATTAAAGGATACATTGAAAAGATAGATTAAAAAATAAAGTTACAATTAAAAGACCGATGCAAAAAAAGTGAGGGTTAAAAAATCAAAACAGTATGTATGTGATATACACACACCTGTATCTACATGGGGCACGAAGCAGCTGAAATAGCAAAAAGTATTGGACTTGCGGAGCAATCTCTCCCCTACACAAGGGTACAAGTAGCTCCAACTACGGGAAAAAGAATCGAGATAGTATATGTAAAAAAATAACTGCTTTATCTTGAGATAACATAGAATTTGTTGTTTGAAATAAATAACAATATTAAAATAGTGATTTATTTTGGGGTGTATTAGTGGCGAACTGTTTTTGAAGAATAAGATAATAAAAACTTTAAATTAAACAGATTCTTCATATGTAGTTTTAAATTGAAAAAATAGATACATATCCACTCAGATCTCGATCAATCGTACTTCCTTTGTAGTAATTGGCATAATCAAAGCCATCTGAAAAATAATTTTGATTATGTTCATGATTTGCAATAGTTGTTTCAAAATCTAACCATCTAGATTGAACTCTATTCAAACAATCATCAAGGTCTTCATTGGAAATTGAGAGTTGGTATGTTGCATAGGTAATTGCTAATTGACCATACTTAAGACCATTTCCCCAAATGTCTACTTGATATCGACGATTACCATTACTTTCTCCTTGTTGTTCAAGGTTTGAAACCTTATTGTATATTTGAATGAGTTTATAGATTTCACCAACTTCTATTCCGTCAAAACTGTAATCTCTAAATAAAATTCCTTCACTCGCACTTCTTGCTCTTGCAATAGACCCACAATATACAAGTAAAAGACGCATGAGTACAACACTGTCTAACACACTCTTCTTGTCTATTAGATTTTCTCTAATTGAATCATAAAATTCACCTTGCTTTCTTTCAAGTAAGACACCGAACTGATCAAACAATTCAGATTGTAATCTAATCATCTCTGGATCATTCGATACCTTGTCTCGTGGTTTTATTGGATTTTGATTATTGGTTGCGTCAGAAATCTTCTCAATCATATCGTCACGATTACCTATGATGATTATGAATTTTGTTAGAACTTCCTTGTTATTAAAAATTGAACGATCCTTATTGTTTTCATAAAGATGAGCTAGAGTAAACGCTGTTTGACCACCATTTACAATCTGGGGATTAGATACGGTGATAGATGCTCTACCTCGTTGTGCAGTATTGTCGTTATAATTTATTTCATTACAAATAACTGTAATTCCATTATTAAGCAATGAAAATTCATTATGATCAGTATTAGAAATTGAATCTTTAATATCCGCATTAACACCTGTATTTCGAATCCCAACATAGCATCTAGGATTGTATTGCAAAATTGAATTTCGATACTGTGACATCATTCGAGCGATTTCTACTGTTGGAACAAAGCAAAGTTGTACTTCTGCAGATTCACCGTTAGCCAAATTAACAGAATATCTGATTCGATTCGCAGTTCTTTCTTGGTTTATGTAAATTTCAAATGAGAAGTCCTCTTTGTTATAAAAATCGCGTTTTAGGTATGGTATTAAAACATGGTTATATAAATCATTTCCATGTAATACCTCTGCATCCTGACAAACCCCACCACTGATACTTAATAGATTTTCTTTAGTTATGGCAGAAGGAACATTACCTAAATATATAAGAATATAGTTCCAACGAGCAATATCAGTAATATTTCTAATCTTCTGTTGGAAAGCTTGAATTTTCCCACCATATTGACTACCTGATATTGATCCTGCTTCACCTCGGACAATACGATCAAGTTCCATTTTGAAAAATTCACGCCAATCAACATCACTATTCAAATAACCGTCTGGAGTAGTCTTATATTTTGATTGTATAAGATAAATAACTTTCTTTTCTTCATCAATGTGGTATGCATCAAGTCCGCCGTCACCAGTTCCGTCAGTTATCTGACTCTCGACAAGATTAAAATCTAGTAAGCAAAAACGAACCCTTAAGAAGAGATGTATTTGTGCGCGAGAATATTTATGAATTTGTGCATCAGTATTCTCTGGATCTGGGTGATATATACTCAATTCCGCTGGAGCTGATTCCGATATATTATCCAGAGTACTATTTAGAAGTTCATGTTTTCTTTGATTAGACATAAATTAAATTTCGGATAAAACTTCTTCTATCTTCTTCTCCATTATTTCAATAAGTTTCTTATTAGATTCAATAATTTTTTCTTGATCTTCTATAACCTCCAATAATTTATTTTGAACTTCAATACTAGGTAGCGGAATCTTTATTTTTGAATATTCGGATATCCAATATCTTTTATGAGTTTCATGATTTAAATTAATATCTTGCATTGCATAAAAAATAAATTTTGCAGTTATTTTATCTTTATCTGGATGCAAGATTTTCATAGCTGAAGATTTAACCTTAAATGGAAAATCTACATATTTGATGGCAGTTGTAAAATCATCAAATATAATCACGGGTAATTTTTCTTTTGGAAAAATACCATGGTCTTCATTTGTTCTCCCTAATATAAATGTTTGACCCGCTGTAAGTACGGGTGTATTATATTTATCATCATAGTCAACAGAATCAACAATGTACTTTGTTGGCTGTTCATACTCTAACAATTCTCCTAATTCAACCATATCGACATTCTCTAACTTTCTAAGTGACTGACCAAAATATCGTCTCTCTCTCTCTAGATTTTCGATAACTTGTTTTGCTCCTTCAATTGCTTTTTGTTTAACCTCAATTTGCTCAACAATTTCTTTTTGCACATGAAGAGGAGGAAGTGGGATTTTAATTTTTGCTATTTGAGAAGAAGATATATGTTTGACTGTAACAGCATAAGTATCAGCATGAATTAAATCTAGTTCTTTTTGAATAAGATAATAAATATATTTTTGTTCAACATTTTTGAAATTTTGCAATCTACAAACTCGTTGATTCAATAAAGCCTTTCCGTGATTCCAGATAGTAGCTTTAAAATCACCGTCCATACCTATTAACAAATCACCATTTTCAACTAAATATTTATCATCAAATTCTCCATTGTAATATGTCTCAGAAAAACCAGAATTTACATCTCTTATTCTTATAACTGGAAGTCCTATTTTTTGATCATTAAATAAGTTTGCTTTAAAAGCATATCCATTGAAAACATCACAAACTTCTCCTAAATCAACCAGTGGCCATTTTTGGTTAATGCTAATTTTTTCATTTCTATATCTATCTGCAGAAAGATTGTAGTCGCCAGTCTCAGAAATCTTTTCTTTTGAAACAATAAATCCTTTTCCTGATCCATTAATAAATGATTCGATGGTTTCTTTATTTTGATCTGTTCGAACATATTCTCTAAATCCTTTCAAGATAACTCCGGCATCTCCAAGATCGTCTTTTTCAATTTTTCGTCTCTGTGCACCAAGGTCGTATCCATCGCTTGTTACTTTTATAAACAATAGATCTTTTGTTTTCTTCGCTACTTCATTATCGAAAAATAGAATACTAGTCTTTACCCCTGAATATGGATTGAATACTCCCGCTGGAAGTGAGACAACGACAAATAATCCTTCATTTATGAGATTCTTGCGAAGCTCTTTGTATGCTTTTCCTGATTGAAAGATGATACCCTCTGGAACGATAATGCCTGCTCGT
The DNA here is from genome assembly GCA_039799445.1 of Candidatus Parcubacteria bacterium. Classification (GTDB taxonomy): domain Bacteria; phylum Patescibacteriota; class Minisyncoccia; order Phycocordibacterales; family UBA5272; genus JBDLSO01. The sequence goes on from JBDLSO010000027.1 coordinate 6,075, forward strand.
CCTTTTGGTTTGAGGTGATTCATTATGTAATCCACAAAGAGAACCTCAGCACGATTGGCTTGAACACTAAATTTGTTATGAGGTTTGATACCTCCTTTTGGAGACATAAATGGAGGGTTTGCTAAAATCAGATCAAACTTATCATTCCAACGATCTTCACTTGCAAGCGTGTTGTAATTGTATATTTTTGGAGTGGTAAACTTGTGCAAATACATGTTTACCTGTGACATGCGGACCATGGTCGGATCGACATCGTATCCCTCAAAGTTATTTACAAGCCTTCTGCGTTCATCTGCTGTAAGCTGTCTCATTTTTCCAGTTTCAGGATCAACCCCTTCATTTTGTCTTTTGATATAGTTGTATGCACTAATCAAAAATCCACCAGTGCCACAAGCAGGGTCTAGAATACTATCGTCTTTGGTTGGTCCAAGAACATCAACAATAAAATCAATAATATGGCGAGGTGTACGGAATTGTCCCGCATCACCTTGTGACGACATGATTGAAAGAAGATACTCATACGCATTTCCAAGTTCTTCTGAATGAGTGTAATCAAAGTATGAAATTTCTTTGAGGAAAAGTCCGAGAACTTCTGGGTCTCGATATGGCAAAAATGCTTGTTTAAAAATATCTCTAAAAAGCTGTGGTAGTTGCTTTGCTTCTGAAAATTTCATCAATGCTTCAGAATATACATTCATTCGCCACTGATTTCCTTTATTTCCACCCTCCTCACCCATAACATAAGACCATCGATATTTCTCTAAATCACCAGTAAAGAAAGATGGATCACCACCAGCTTTGATAGCTTGTTGATCCATGTCGTCCATGAATTTGTAAATGAGAGCATTGGTAATTTGCTCCACTTGAGACATCGGATTTGGAACAACACCAACAAGAATTTGTCTGGCAGCGTCTATATGTTTTTTTGTGTCTTGTGTAAGCATAATTAATTTGATATATATTTAATAAATTCTCTACCAGTATTTGTAAAATCATAATCATGATAGTTTGTTCCACCTAGACGAGGAATATTATATGTTCTCAATATCCCAACACTGATTAAATCTGTTTCGGCATCTGCCCAAATTTCGCGGACATTTGAGCCAGGTTCCAATTTATACTTTTCTGGATTACTGCTTGAATCACTTACCAAGTATTCTAAAAATAATTCTGAAAGATTTTTCCCTCTAACTTCTGGAATATCTTTAAGTAATTTTAGTAACTCTAATCCTTTATAGCTTATGATTGAAAGAAAATTTGTCATTCGTTCAATCTCGAACTGTTCAAAATCTTTTGATTGTGAGTACCCAATAAATATACTTTTAATTATCAATCTTTTTGTTTCGTTACGCTCCAAAATGTATTTTTCAAAAGAATAAACAAAAGTATCTTGGAAGTTTTCAGATGATAAAATCTGTTCATAAAATACATTTGGATTATCGCGAACCATTTCAACCCATTCTAAAACTCTTTGTTCTCTCAATTTTAAACCAGCTCCATATAAGGCCTTGCTTAAATTCCATGCAATACTTAATCCAGGAATTATTGATGCGATATTATCTGCAATAACTATCGCAGAGTCTTTTAAAATTTGCCCGTCTTTCTCATTCATAACTAATTCATAAATGTGTTAAGTGATACATAATCTTTAATGTACCGAGGAATAATTTCTTTGTAGCCATTACAAGAATCCCATTCTTCAAAGGTAAGTGAAGGTGTATGGTTTAGTTGTCCATAAGCTTTTTTATCAACAATATCTCTGATTTCTTGGTCAGATATGTATGTTTTAAAGAAATGCTTAGCTTCATAAAAATGTTCATGGTCTACAGAATGAAGCTCTACGAACTTGTCCCACTCAGCATCAAGCATTTCGTTCTTACTTTCAAAACTATCTTTTTCTCCAAATGCAATCTGCAAAAATTCTCGAATACTGATTCTTCGATCTACATTGAAAACCTTTCTAATTTTCTCAAGGTTCAAGAAATGAGCAGGCTTGTCGAAGATATGTTTTTTTGTATACTCTTCTGCTTCAATTATATCGCCGTTCTTCCAGAGGTTAACGAGCACTTCGCTTCCAAGAATATCTTCTTCCACAGCTCTACGAAAGCCTTCACGGTCAATACGCATACCGTCAGAACCAACTTCGGTGTGAGATACGGAAACTATTTTATCGTCAGACTGTAGATCTATTGGACCTTTGAATACTTTCTCTCCATTTTCATCGACGAACTCTCCTTGAGTAGATTCAACTGGATCAGTACTTGGA
>JBDLSO010000028.1:0-8314 GCA_039799445.1 Candidatus Parcubacteria bacterium
CACCAGAGAGATCTTTGATTTGTTTGTCTATAGGTAGATTGAGTTCGACTACAGCTAGTATTTTTGCAGCCTTTGGGTCAATATCATATACACGTTCACCTTCTTTACCTTTGGTAATACAGTTCTCTAAATACTCACGAATAGTATATTCGTATTTATCTTTGGGCATTGTTTGCCGAGCTATAGCAATACTCACACCGGGCGGGGTAGTGATAGAGCCAGAGATCGGTTCGTGTTCACCTAGGATAAGTCCAAAAATAGTACTTTTACCAGCACCATTTTGCCCCATCAAGGTGTATTTTGTCCCTCTACGAAGTGAGAGATTCACTTCATCTAGAATTGGTTTTTTTATACCGTAATTGTATGTTACGTCTGAAAAACGGAGTACTGCTTCATTTGCCATAATAAAAGCCAGTATAACACATTTTCAGCTTTTTTTCTATTCTTGATTGGTTTTTATTAAATACGGCTTCAAGGTTGGCCATATCTTTTCGTTAACTATTTTTGTATAGCCAGTTTTGTTAGGGTGTAAACCGTCATTTTGTACATATTTTGAGTCAAACATAATATCTTTTACAATTGATGGAACAACTGAGAGCCCAAACTCTTTAGCAATATCTGGTAGTATTTTGACATATTCTTCTCTATTTTGTAGTGGAAATAGTTCACTTGGTTCTGAACTTATCAAAATGACTTTAATTTTTTGCGAATCAAGTACTCTAACTATTTCTCGTATATTTGCTCTTGTGATATCTGGTGATATACCTTGTAAACCATCATTTGCACCAAATGCAAGTAGTACAATATCTGGTTCAAAAGAGAGTGTTGTGATAATTCTGTTGAGTCCATCACCACTTGTTTCTCCACTTACTCCAAGATTGATTACTTTGTAAAAATAACCTTCCTCAAGAAGTCTTTTTTGTAATTGACTAGGGTATGAATCATCTATATTTGATAGACCGTAACCATATGTGAGACTGTCACCAAATGCCACGATTCTTCTCGGGCGAAGCTCCTCTACAGAATCTACTACTTTTTTGAGATCCTGATTTCCAGAAATGAAAGTAATATAATAGAAAATACCACCAGATAAGAGAAGTGTAGTTGTAAGTGACAAATATATAAGTGTTGATACTTTCATTTATATAATTATAACACAAAACACCCACTGATTTCTCATGGGTGTTTAGTTTATAGTTATGATTTTAAGTACTTAAGCATTGTCTCTGCATCACTTACCATGAATGGATCTCCTTCTACATTATCTCCAAAACCATCTTCTTCAAAAACTTTGGTGATAGTGCCGTCCTCGATAAGCATAGAATATCTCCATGAACGCTCACCAAAACCAAGATTTTCTTTTTTGACATTCATACCGATTGCGCGGGTAAAGTCCAAGTTTCCGTCTGGGAGCATAAAGATATTTTCTGTACCAAGATTTTTCGCCCATTGATACATTACAAACGCGTCATTTACTGAAAGACAAATGATTTGGTCTACACCAAGAGCCTTGAATTCTGATGCCATTTTGTCATAGCCTGGTGCGTGAGTACTACTACATGTTGGGGTGAATGCTCCCGGCAATCCAAAGAGTATTACTTTTTTACCAGCAAAAAGCTCATTGCTAGTTACATCTTGCCATCGAAATGGATTGTCTCCACCAACAGCTTCGTCTCGCACTCGTGTCTTGAAGGTTACTTCTGGAACTTTGGTATTTTCTAATCTGTGCATATAATTAATTATTTTTTTGTATAGTAATTGTTGATATCGGGTATTTGATATATACTCGATATGTACTTATTGTATCACAATCACCATATGTCTAAAAATATTGTCATTTATCACAAAAACTGTCCCGACGGCTCCACGGCAGCTGCACTTTTCTATAAGAAATTTGGAGAGAGTGCCGTTTATATTGCGTGTTCGCATGGTGATGGACTACCTGATGAAGTTTCTCTATGTGAAAATAAAAAAGAAATCAATTTGTATATTGTTGATTTCTCATTTAGCTTAGAAATAATGCAAAATCTCAAAGAAGACTTTCTATCTTTGACGGTACTTGATCATCATATCAGCGCCAGTGAAGCGGTGTTGTCTGTTGGTGGTATCTTTGACAACACAAAAAGCGGTGCTTCACTTGCATATACATTTTTGTTCGGAGAAAGTGTTCCTGAGTTTGTCAAAATCATAGAGCAAATAGATTTACATAAAAATGGTAATACTGACTTACAAGATATAGCAGCATATATAAATAGTTGTGACCACTCAATTGAAACATACACGCAGCTACTAAACACATTTGAAGAAAAATATTCAGTGTATTTGCAAGAAGGAAAAGCAATCAATAGATACGTGACATTACTTGAAGAAATGCTAACAGGTAGTTTTGATATTGTCGAGTGGGAGGGTGTACGTATGCCAGCTGTCAATATGGTATTTGATATCAATACCAAGTCACGCATTTTGGCCAAGCTCTACGAATTGATGCCACCAGTTTCTATGTCATATCGCTTGAAGGGGAGTGAGTGGGGAGTGTCATTGCGGAGTAATGGCGACTTTGATACGACTACTATTACTACAAAGTATAATGGTGGTGGTCACGCCGGTGCCTCTGGGTGTGTCGTACCTGCTACTGGTGGGGAATTGTTTTTCAAGGTGGTTGGTAAATATAAAGATGGTGTTATTACGTACTTTGATAGCTGTGAAATAGTCTAGTTTACTTTGTTCTTGAATTTTGATACTATGTATAAGTTGTTTTGAAAGAAGCAATTGATAAATATATTCCGTACTGATTCAGCGGCAAAGAAACAAGTAGTCAGTTGGCTGAGCCAAAAAAGTACTATTTGATTAAGTTTAAAAATGAACTAGTGAGTAAAGATATATTCCGTAGTGATTCAGCGGCAAAGAAACAAGTAGTCAGTTGGCTGAGCCAAAAAAGTACTATTTGATTAAGTTTGAAAATGAACTAGTGAGTAAAGATATATTCCGTGGTAGCTCAGCGGTAGAGCAGTTGGCTGTGAACACAAGTTCCAACATACAAACGTATGACAGACAAAAGAAAATATGCCGACCGCAAAGAGTATTTAATACAAGCTGTTGCCAAAAGACGTAAAGTTATCAGGCAGCGCGCAATTGAATACAAAAGCGGTAAATGCGTTCGTTGCAATTACAATACATGTACAGACGCACTTGATTTTCATCATGTTGATGGAAAAAAAGAATTTGGTATTTCTCAAAATGGACTGACTAGAAGTTGGACCAGAGTAGAAAAAGAAATACAGAATTGTATCTTGTTATGTGCAAATTGTCATCGCGAAGAACACGCACAATTACGCAGCCTTTCTGAGAAATCAGAAAGTGAAGAATGAGGTGAATTGCTGGAAGCCTAAGGTTATCGGCGTAACTATGGTAATCAGCAGCCAAGCCAAAATATACATTGTATATTCGGAAGGTTCAGAGACTATCCCGCACGGGAGTAGGACCCAAAAAGTTCGAAGCGCCTCACCCCTACGTCTACGGATATGGGGATGATATAGTCCACACATTTGGGAAACCAAGAGATAAAGTGTAACCAATTGGTCGTAGGTTCGATCCCTACCCACGGAGCCAGTCAGGACTACTAGCTAGTCCAAGTATCAAATTATACGGAGAACGCATTGTAAAACAAGGCGTTTTTTCGTTTAGAGTAGAGTTCTGAAGCAGGTAACTTAAAATCTGTCTTTTTTCGTGGACTTCAGAACTATCAAATATTTCTTTTGCTCTTCTTGCAAGTGAGAAGACTGTAGATATAACAATTTTATATTCTTTGTCAGCGGTCCCGTATTCAGAAAGCTCAATTTCAAGAAGTTGCATTTTGTCATTGTATTCTTGCATCTTTTTGTCATAATCTAACTTAGTAATACTCTGGTCAGCAAACATATCAATGAGATTGTTTTTTCTTTTTTGGAAGGTATTATACTCAGACTGTATTCTTGTTATTTGATTATTATGATATTCAACTTGTGCCTCATTTTGACTTCTTATTTCTTTTATAAGTCTATCTTGAGCTTCTTGTGATATAACCTCTAAACGCTCTAAAATGGCGTACACAGGCTCTAATAATGCTTTTTCTGATACATACACTCTCTTACATATTCCTTTCCCATTTGTGCAAGAGTAATAGTTGTAAGTATTACCATTCGGCTTTCTAACTTGCTCAGCAGTTATGTTGCAACCACAATTTGAACAAGTCAAAATACCCTTCAAAACGAAGTCTTTTGATTTTTCTTTATTTGGTTTTTTCTTTCTATTTTCTCTTACTTCTTTACATTTATTAAAAGTTTCTCTATCTATGAGTTTTGGGTATATATGAGCATATGGTCCATATTTTTTAGACATCGCTATACCGCAATAAAATGTATCTTTCAAAATATTCTCAACGACACTTTTGGAAATTTCAAAACCTGCTTTACTTTTCAATCCTTTTTCTGTCATCTCTTTTCTTATGGTCTCAAGAGAGTAGTTACCAGTAGCGTACTTATCAAACATCTCCGTTATAAGATACCCTCTATCTGGGTCTATGATTATAGTTTTTCTAGTTCTATCATCTTCATTGCGAGGTACGTTCAAATAGCCTAGTCTTACAGGACCAGTCCATTCACCATTTCTTCTTTTTTGTTCAAAGGCTCTTTTTACATTATCGCTAATAGCATTTGAATAGTAACTTGCCATTACCAAGCTCATACTAAAACCACTCTTTTCCGTAGCAGAAAGTTTATCGCTAATTATTTGATTATCTGACACAAAATGAAGTTCAATTTTTCCCTCAAGAGCAAGCTGGTATAAATAAGCTACGCGTTTATCAAATACGTTTCTTGAAAGTCTATCAACCTTATCAAAGCAAACGGCTATTTTTTCTTTTCGGTGTAGCTCGTCTATTTTAGTTATTACATTGTTATCAAAATCTTCTCTTTTTTCCTTGTATGCACTTTCATCAAAGCTAAATACCTCAATAACATCAAAAGAGTTTCTCTTGCAATAACTTTTCATTCGCTCAAGTTGGGCTGGCAGTGAATTACCAGCTTCTCTTTGTTCTTCTGTTGATACTCTGGCGATGATTAGTGATTTCATATAATTAATTTAACTGATGAGCTTATCGTACTCTCCCTCAAACTCTCCATTATTGTTTTGATTAAACAATGGTAGCCCAATAAGGTTGTACTCCTTGCCCTCAATTTTCAGTACTTTTTTGTTTGAATATTTTTGTGTGATTTCTTTCAAAAATACATTTTTCCAGCCGTCTTTTTCTAAAAGATTATCTCCTTTAGGTTCAACAAATACCTGATAATGCAAGTTTGTTTTGTCTTTCAAGAACAGTATGAAGTCAGGCTGAAAACCTTGTCCTGTATTAAAGTCAAAGATTTTATACTGCTCTTCGTTTCTTAAAAGATACACTTCTTTATACTTGTTCTGTAGATTAATGATTGTATCTTTTATAAATTCAATCAATCCTTTTTCTTCGCTCGTACCATAAAACTGGTCTACTACATACCAATCTTCATATTTCAATTCATCTTCTAGTCTTTGACTATGTTCATCTTTCTTAACATTCTTCCTCACTTCTTCACTAAAGAAGTTAGTTAAGCTATACGCTTCAAATTCTGTACCTTTATGAGGATTAATATGTTGTTTAAGCTCAGCAAATATCATATCCAAAACTTTTAAAAGTACTTCCAATTTTTCTTTATTTGTAATGTCATCAAAGCTAGATTTTATGGTTACTAATTTAATTTTTAGGTCTCCAATAAGCTTTGTTCTAAAATCTTCCATTGATTCAATATCAATCTCTTGTTGTAATGATTCAAATCTCAATAGTGAAGATTGCTTCTTTGATTTTATATTTACAGCTTTATTAAAGATATGTTTTTCAAAATCTTTAATTTTAACCGTATGTGTCTGTTTGTTTACATCATTAATGTTTAATCTTTCTGTATCAGAATCTTCCTTATCAAAATCAATTTCTTGTTCTCTGATTCCAAGACTTTCTAAATCAAACTTAAGTTCTAGATTATTCTTTAAATAATCTACAGTCTTCTGTTTTCTTTCAGGATTTTCAATCTGCTCATTCTTCCAAATTTTTACATTCTTAAAGAATAGACTTTCTGCAAAATCTCGTTTAATATTGAATTTCTTTTCAATTCTTCCGTCATCAATCAAACCTTTTTTCTTCAATTCTCGCTTTAACTCATCAATATATCTATGGTCAGAATCACTATGATAGTAAAGCTCTTCAAGTACTCGCATTTCATTACCAAGATTTTCATCAAATTTTCTTTTGTTCTTGATTTTGTCTTGATATTGAAAAGGATAGTATCGCACACCTCGTCCAATTAATTGAATTTCAGAAACAGTAGTGCTTCCTGCTTTTCTGTTTCCTTTGCTATCTTTTCCTTCATCTCGTCCTGAATAGAGCCGTACAATGTCAAAAAGGTTTAATACATCCCAACCTTCCGTCAATCTACTTACAGTAAATATAGCTCGTATGTGATTATTTTTATCTTCAAGATTGTTAAGTAGTTTATCTGTATCTTCATCAATATTTTCTTTAGTCTTTGCCTTATTGGTCTTAGAGTTTGTAATAACACAGTTTCGTTCTGCAAAGTTATCTTTGATAAAGGTTACAATTTCGGACTTGTTTATTCCTTCATTTTTAATGAATTTAATCAAATCTAAGACTCTTGATTTACCTTGTTCATATGCGTCTTCGCCTTGAGTAAATCTATCTTCAATATTCTTTAGAAAATCAAAATCAGATACCTTTAGATTTTTTACCATTACCAAAAACTCTTCAAAGTCGGTCTTTGATTCCTCAATAGTTTTACTTCTGAAAAGTATTACTGGCTTCCAGTTTGATAGATTGTTTTTAAGGGCAATTTTGTGCCTGTACCAGCTAAAGAGAAGGGCTTGTAATATTCTTTCTCGCTTCTCTAAGGTAGAAGAAAGCAGGTTAATTTCTTTAGTATATCCAGCAGATAAAAACTCTTTTAATCCAAACTTATAAATAGTTTTATCAGCATATTTATCAATTACTTTTTGAATTTCAGGAATAGTAGCAGTAAATTCTAGAAGTATATTTTTGTTATCTTCTGTCTTTCCATTTTTGTTTAACAACAATTCAATAACGGTATGCTCCCAACCCTTCTTTTCAATTTCTACCTCGCTTGCTTTATCATTAAGCTCTGTATGTAAATCTAATTCTCCTTGAATCTTCTTCGTGTCAGTATTCAAGTGGTGGGCTTCATCAGCCAGCATTACAATATCTTTCTTAATCAAATCATCTAGCAATACCTGATTTTCTTTTTGAATATGAATATCGTTATAAAGCTGTTGTATGGTAGTCAGCTTTATTTCAATCCCTTCATTATTTTTAGAGAAAGTTTCAACCTTTTTGATATTTATTGTTTCATTATCAACCACAATTTTATCTGCAAACAGATATTTATTATGAGTGCTATAAATAAAGTTATTTTCTGTTTTGTAGATAATATTTTTTTGATTTACAAAGAAGATAAATTTTCTATATCCTTTCTTATAGTAATGCAAAATACAGCTCGCCATTACCAATGTTTTACCTGTACCTGTTGCCATATTAAACATTAAATGAGTAGGTCCATTTTTACCTTCTATTCTTTTCTCATTCAGTAAAAGATACTGGAAAGCTTCTTTCTGCCAGTCAAAAAATGGGTACTTTAAATTACTTGAAATATATTCAGGTATTTCAGGTTTTGGAGTACCAAACTCTATGGCATTTTTTATTTGTTCGTGTAGCTCAGCCATACTATTTTTTGCTATAAAAAGCTTTTGTTATTTTTTGGTCTTCGGCACTTATTCCATATTTTTTATCTGATATTTCACTTTCATTTACATACATCTGATTCAAATCAAGCATAGCCAAAAACATCTTCTTTTGTTGTGGTAGTGTAAGTTTTTTAAACTCTTCTTCTTTGACTATCTTTTCTTTAAAGTCCTTGATTTTTACATTGTAGTTAAGGAAATATCTTTCATATAAAGTGTCAAACAATTTTACAAGAGCAGGTAAATCTTTTGAATTTTGTATTTCTTCTTTTGCTTTTTCATTCCATTTTGCAAGTTCAAAATATATAAAATCGTCTTTTGATTTACTCCTCTTTAATACCTCTTTGATTCTAGGTGCTGTTACTGTTTGGATATAATCCATTTGTTCAATTAAAATGAATTTTCTATTTCCTTTATCATCTTCATTAAGATTCAAAACAGCGTGTCCTGTTGTACCTGAGCCAGCGTGGTAATCTAAAAC
>JBDLSO010000029.1:0-8191 GCA_039799445.1 Candidatus Parcubacteria bacterium
TTTATAAACAGCGCCCGCGGAAGCGGGCGCTGTTTGTGTTGCTTAATTCAATATTCTACATTCTAGATTCAAGCCTATTACACCTCCATCAGTGCTATCACTTCCCCGTTTTTAGTCTCTATATCTTTGCGTTTGATAGTTAATTTCTCAATATACTCACGTGTGTCTGTACCTGCTTCGCGCAAGAAAAGAGGGAGGGTTGTATCGCTAAATCCAATCGGGATAATGATCTTTGGACTGAGTGATTGAGCTGTCTGATAGAGTTCAGCGATATTTAAATTCTCTACCGCACTTCCTTCACACACAAACACAATATCTGTATCATTTATAACCTCTCTTTCTCTTGCTGTTAATTTCTTTGAGAGTGAGCCGAGAAAGCAAATACTCATATTATCTAAATTAAATGTGTAAATAGTGTTGATATGCATACCACTTTTGGTTTTTGTCTCTACACCAACTCCTTGGATGAACACACCTTGTGTCTCGTATTCACCTGGACCAGTTACAGTAAACAATTCTTTACTACCGTGTGTTGCTTCTGATACACCATTGTATTCTGGAGTATTCATAGACACCAAAGCAATATGTGCGCCGTATTTGGTCACCTTACCAGCTGCTTTGCTAACTGGGTTATACGCAATAGTGAGGTCTCCAAGCGCTAACTTTACATGTTGTGTTCCGTGATAGGTAATAATCATATACATATAGTATATCACAGCGTTGCGACAAGGTTAAATACCACCAACATCTGCAAAAATCGTGCTATATATCACTGACATATATTCAGATACATACGCCTGCAAGTGAAATGATACAGAGTGGAGCTCTTGTCGTGAGTTATAGTATCCTCGTGGACACACATGTATTGTGCCAAAGTGTGAAAGACTATATACTATACATATGAAACATATCATTTTGTATCTATTTCGCGCTAGTATCGCATTTTATTTTATATTTCCCGCTGTACTTAATTTGCGTGGCAATTCAGACTTTATAAGCTCTCCGCTTTTCAAATGTTTCACTAGTTCTTATTCATTTGCTCCCGACATGGTAGCACTGGCTATCAATATACTAGCGATACTACTGGGTGTACTTATACTTGTATGGAAACGCCCACTCACTCCCCTTGTACTTGGTATACTTGTACTGATATCGAAATTTATTTTGGAGAAAGTGTATTCTTTTGATTTTCTGATGATAATAGTGCCTGTGCTACTAGTCAATATTGGATTGGCTATATTCTACTCAAGACATAGTAATGAATGGTAATACTGTTCTACTTTGTTCCATGTATAGCGCTATGTGATATATAACACTGCATGCTCGATAATCCAATTACAAAATTACCCAGGCTCACCGAAGCACACAAGCTTGCTTTCAAAAGACTTGGTATACAGACATATCGTGATCTTTTGTATCATATTCCGGTCCGTTATAACAACTTGTCCGAGATACGTACAATACAAGAAGTAGCACAGGGCGATGAGGTAACTTTGTACGGCAAACTGACTTCTCTACAAACTCGCAAAGGCTTCGGAGGTAGTCCAAATAGTACGCGAGCAATACTCTCTGATCACACAGGGCAGATCAAGCTCGTGTGGTTTCATCAGCCATATATTGCAAAGATGTACACCGAGGACAGCATTATCAAAATCTCTGGTAAAGTCAGTGGTACAGGCAGTACGCTCAGTATTGTGAACCCAACGATAAATAATTCCAAAAACTTACCGATTGATTCTGGTAATTCACTATTTAAAATGGGTGATACTCATACACAAATAGAGGCGGGTGATGAATATTTGCAACCAATATACAATGAGACCAAAGATATCACCAGTCTCTATATATATCATCAAATACAAAAGCTTGTATCAAACGGAATCTTACAACAAATAGTAGATCCAATTCCAGAATATATACTCAAAAAATACCACCTACCCACTCTCTCACTTGCGCTGACATATATACATTTTCCTAAAACTGCAGACCATGTAACTGTCGCTCGCAAAAGATTAGCGTTTGAAGAAATATTTTTTATACAATTACAACGTGCCAAAGAACGATTACTTCTAGCCGATACCCCTGGATTTGTGATAGATAGAAAAAATATTGACTTGGATTTCTTCATTTCCAAATTCCCTTTCCCACTGACTGACTCACAGACAAAAGCTATCGATGCAATATTCACCGATACTGCGACTGGTACACCCATGTCAAGACTACTCGAAGGTGATGTGGGTAGTGGCAAAACAGCAGTCGCTGCGATAGCAGCATTTGCGGCAGCTACCACGAGACCGTATTTACGTGACCAGAAAAAGACCCAGGAATTTGGTACATTACAAGTCGCATATATGGCGCCGACCGAAATACTTGCCAAGCAACATTTTGATAGCTTTTGTGAGTACTTCGCAGGTAGTGGGCTGTCTATCGCCCTTATTACAGGCTCTGGATGCCGCAAATACCCCTCTAAATCGCGTCCTGGTACAGCAACCGATATATCACGCACTCAATTATCAAAATGGGTAGAAAATGGCGAAATAGCAATAGTTATAGGTACACATGCGCTGATACAGAAAAATGTTATTTTCAAGCATTTGGCGCTTTGTATTATCGACGAGCAACATCGTTTTGGCGTCAAACAAAGAAAAGCTTTGACTGCGAAAAAAGGGGCTGCGGGTATTGAGGCTGTACCACATCTTTTGTCTATGACTGCGACACCTATTCCCCGTACACTTGCACTCACTATATATGGTGACCTTGATTTAACTTTGCTCGATGAAATGCCACTTGGTAGAAAAAAAATAATGACAGAGATAGTGACACCACTCACGCGTGATGATATGTATAAGAAAGTACAAGCGGAGCTCGATAGCGGACGCCAAGCATATGTGATATGTCCACGTATCGACGAGGCAGATGAAAACAAAGCAAAAAGCTTGCAACTCAAATCAGTTACTACTGAGGCTGCAAGATTGCAAAATACTGTATTTAAGAAAAATACTATTGGAGTGCTACACGGCAAAATGCGACCAGCAGAGAAAGACTCGGTGATGAAAGATTTTGCTGAGGGTAAGATAGATATACTTGTTGCTACTTCGGTAGTTGAAGTTGGAGTAAGTGTCGCTAATGCAACGGTTATCGTGATAGAAGGAGCAGATAGGTTTGGACTCTCGCAACTTCATCAACTACGTGGTCGCGTCGTGCGTGGTACACATCAGCCATACTGTTTCGTGTGTAGTGATAATGCAAGCGAAAAGACATTGACGCGACTACACTCACTCGTGACTGCCAAAAATGGCTTTGAACTCGCCGAAATGGATCTCAGTCTCCGTGGCGCTGGTGGACTCACTCAAGGCAAACAATGGGGTGTATCGGATACTGCTATGGAAGCTATCAAGAATATCAAACTTGTCGAAGCTGCGCGTACCGAAGCGCGTGCACTCATCACAAAAGACTTCACACTTGCATCTGTTCCTGAACTGCAAAAAACCCTAGCCGAAAGAGAAAAAACGCATTTGGAATAAGTCATCAACAGATAGTTGCAGAATATTGAAAAAAGACTATTTTTGGTGTATCATTGATATGTTCGAGTGTATATCATCTGCGCCTATAGCACAATTGGTTAGTGCACACGGCTTATATCCGTGAGGTTATAGGTTCAAGTCCTATTGGGCGCACAGCGTCAATAAAACACCACCTGCGTGGTGTTTTTAGCTGTGCGAACCGCAGTGATGTTTTTAAAAAGTTTTATTACTGACTTTTTAAAAACCACGAGGTGGGGCCGAGAACACTTAGAAGGCTTGGTTGCGTAGGCTACCAAACGGACTTAGTGATTCGTGGCCACAGAAATACAAGAAAAATTGTGCGAGCCGGACCGTGACGACGGGAGGCGGGGTCACGAGATTTTTCAGCAGAAAAATACTTGTGACCACAAGTAAAAATAACTCAGATTCCTGTCTGGGTTATTTTTATTTGATATAATCTACGATAGGACTTGAACTCTGGCGCCAATTTGTAAGGAGTGCATGCGACTATACAAATTGTGCGTCTCGACCGAGTACTCGAGGAAGAGGCAAGTCCTATTGGGCGCACAGGGCGCATATTTATTTGAAGAAAATAAACAATTACAGATGTTAGTGTGGAATTATTAAAAACACCCTTCTGGGTGTTTTTAATTTAAATTATCACCTTCTTCTTAAGTGGTATATTGTGCGCTATTAGAATCTGTTCATATTCTGGCTGTTCTAATGTCTCCACCTCAACCAACTTCTCTGCAATAGCATCAAGTACTACTCTGTATTCAGACAATACTTTCTTTGTTTTTTCATACCCTTCGCGCATAATTCTTGCTACCTCTTCATCTATTTGCTTCGCGAGATCTCCACTTATCTCTGCTGATACCCCCTCTCCGAACATGGTACGTCCTTTCCCAGCTTCAAATGCAATAGGTCCAAACTTATCACTCATACCATAGCGAGTCACCATTTCTCTTGCCATTGCTGATGAGACTTGTAAGTCATTTGATGGTCCAGTAGTCACATCCCCCATTATCATTTCTTCTGCTACATATCCGCCGAGCGATACTGCGATATCATCCAAGAAAGCTTTCTTTGATTGTAGTCTACGTTCATCGAGTGGTAGCTTCAAAGTATATCCGCCTGTTCGACCGCGGGCGATAATAGAAATCTTGTGTACTGGGTCAGAATGCTCGAGCACACTTGCAACAAGCGCATGCCCACCCTCGTGATATGCAGTGAGACGTTTTTCTTCTTTGCTCATAATATGTGAAAGTCTTTCTGGACCAAGCATCACTTTTTCAATAGAACGAAGTAGGTCGTCTTGGGTTATTTCTTTTCTGTCTTTTCGAGCTGCAAGTATTGCACCCTCATTCATCAGAGATTCCAAGTCTGCACCCGAGAACCCTGGGGTTCTCTCTGCTATTGTGGTGATATTCACATCACTTGCAAACGGTTTTTTCTTTGCATGAACATTCATGATAGCTTCTCTGTCGGATCTATCTGGAAGATCTAGAGTCACCCTCCTATCGAATCTACCTGGGCGAAGCAATGCTGGGTCGAGCACATCTGCTCTATTGGTTGCCGCCATTACTATCACTGATGTACTTGGCTCAAAACCGTCCATTTCAACAAGTATTTGATTGAGTGTTTGCTCACGTTCGTCATTGCCCCCACCTACACCAACACCACGTACTCGCCCCACAGCATCTATCTCGTCGATGAATATGATAGCCGGTGCTGCTTTTTTGGCCATTGCAAAGAGGTCGCGTACACGTGATGCCCCGACTCCCACAAACATCTCTACAAATTCACTACCAGATAAGTGAAAGAATGGCACCCCTGCTTCGCCTGCGACTGCTCGCGCCATGAGTGTCTTTCCAGTTCCAGGAGAACCAAAGAGCAATGCTCCTTTTGGTATCTTGGCACCAATGTCGAGAAATTTCTGCGGATTTTTCAAAAAGTCTACAATCTCAAGTAGTTCTATTTTTGCTTCTTTGTTGCCAGCAACATCAGCAAAGGTTACTTTTTGACTTGCGTCATTTGGGTCGATAATACGCGCTTTTGATTGTCCAAAACTAAATGCTTGGGCTGCACCACCACTTTTTGCTTGTCTTGAAATCCACCAGATAAAGAATCCGATAAAGAGTATTGGGATAATAATAGGGATTAAGTTTAGCCAAAATAGAGGGCCTGTGTCGCGTTTTACTTCGATGATAGTTTGCGAAAGTTCTGCAGGTGTCACACCGTAATTTGAAAGTGTTTGTGAGAGAGAGCTTTCAATTTCTTTCTTTGCTACTTGTTTGACACCACCTTTTTTGGTTATTTGTAGTTCTTCGCCTGAGACTACTACCTTTTCTACTTCATTGGCCTTTATAGAAGCAACCAAGGTCGACATTGTGACTTGCTCTGGCTTGGTATTAGTGTTTCCAACCAAAAGACCATAGAGACTGGCAATAACCAAGAATACTATCAGCATATTTACCATATTGCCGAGTGGTGTCTGTGTATTTTTGCCTTTTGGTTTTTTGCTCAGAAATGGAATAGGCAATTCTACTTTTTTCTTTTTGAGTTGTTTTTTACTTTGCTTACGTTCTTTCATATAACTAGTATATCATACGCTCACTGTGTCGAAAAACGATGTATATTCATCAGGAATATATGCATTCAAAAATGCATATATACTCCAAATACACAAAAATGCCCAGAGGCATTTTTGTGTATTGTGTATTCTTGTTCTGCATTCTTTGAATTACGCTTCTGGATGCTGCATGAAACGATATAGGTAGAATGCGAGTACTGCTCCTACTATTGGAGCAACGATAAATAGCCATAGATAGCTTATTGCTGGCCCACCTGCGAAAAACGCAACACCGAAACTTCTTGCTGGATTCACTCCTGTATTGGTAAGTGGAATCGAAATAAGGTGAATCAAAGTCAAAGTTGCACCAAGAGTTATACCTGCGAATCCTTTTGGAAAACGAGCTGCTGTCGTTTCAATTGCAACGAGACAAAGTACCATAGTGAGTAGCATTTCTATCAAGAAGCCTGATAGTACTGTAGTATTATTCAAAAGTGCATTTGAAGCAAATCCAACAGTGCTTATAGTAGTGCCTTGAGCGATGATAAACAAAATAAATCCTCCTATAAGTGCGCCTAGGAATTGAGCTACGATGTAGAGCCCTGTTACTTTTTTGTTAAGTTTGTGCGTGAGAGTCATCGCTATAGTCACTGCTGGATTGAAGTGCCCACCACTGATATGCCCAAAGGCATATATAATAAGTGTCAGCGATAGACCAAAAGCGATAGCAGTGCCCAATTGTCCAAAATATGCCCCCGAAAATATTGCTGCACCACAAGCTCCTATAACAAGGATAGCGGTACCGATACATTCTGCTAAATATGCTTTCATATTGTGTTATGTGTGTACTGTTTAATTATTCTAATAAGATACATATAGTATGACACAAAGTAGGACAAAAAGTATAGTATCCGCTGCCCATATTACTTCACTCTATTGATCTCTTTTTTTCTCAATCCAAAAGTGAGCGCAATGGCTATGATATTACATATCATAGTATACAATATCGCCTGCTGACTTGCGCTAGTAACACCACGTCCGATTTGCTCTTGTATATGTGATTCAATTTTTTTGTATGACGCTACGTACTCTGTGCGTATTTCTGACGGAATACGATGAGTAAGTAATACGTATTTATTTTTTATTTAATCTGTATGTAAATATACACTATATGATTTGAGAGTGTATCAATACCTATAAAAAACCACCGCGCTTGTGCGCGGTGGTAGCCTTGGTGGGAGTACTCTTATGCGATAACTCGCCTGATACACGCAAGTATATGAGTTTGAGTACCCCTTTTGTCAGAGATACCTTTTTCGGTAAGTGTATCAACACGTACCTCATCGAACCCTTTGGCGTGAATAATCTTTCCGCCTGGAAACACGATTCCCACATGGGTAATACTGCCAGCTTGGTTTTTGAAAAAAGCCAAGTCGCCAATAAGCTTATTTTCAAATGGAACTTCTTCCCCGTGAAAAGCTTGTTGACTCGCATTGCGTGGGAGAGACACCCCAACAAAACGATATACTACCTGCGTAAATCCAGAGCAGTCCACACCATATATTGAGCGACCTCCCCAAGAATACAATGTCCCGAGGAATTTTTGTGCAAAATCCTGCACCACTCTCCTTCTTTTATGAGCAGGCAACTCCACACTGTTTCTCTTTTTTCCTGAAACAATACGAGGTTCCATATCACGGAGCGCACCTGGCAATGGTGTCCCAAGCGAAACTTCTCTCACTTGAAAATCAGGAGTGAAGTACCTCATTTTTGCTGTTCGAGAGCTGACGAATACATTTCCAGAATGTAGTCGCTTGAAATCTTTTTCACTGATTCCACAAATTTGATTGCGACCAATCCAGCCCTGATATTCGTCATGCCCACACTGAATCTGAATCCACTCACCCTCTTCTGGACCTAGCACTTTTACTGTTTCAAATAAAAGTAATTCAGACCCTCTTTCAGCTGAAAAGGATGGTTTTTCTTGGACATTTACTCGTTGCTGTATCACAATACCGTATTTCATGTGTTTTTTCTTTCCATTGATTGTTAGTGTGCTACTACACACTTCAACTTATACCATACATTTTTTGGT
>JBDLSO010000030.1:0-8024 GCA_039799445.1 Candidatus Parcubacteria bacterium
CTTCAACAAAGCCTTAGAAGTGTATATTCCATACTACAATAATCAAAGACTACACTTTGGTATTAATTTAAAAACACCTAATGAAGTGCTGGGGTGTTCTCAAGGTATTGATTAGATTACGGGTCTGAGGCTAAAACAGCTGCGTGCAGCTGTTCGCCAGACCAGTAAAAACTGGTTTAGGGTGGTTTCCAATTTCGAGTCTTTTGTTTTCAATTTTTTGTATTGATGTGTCTAATATATTAGACACATTCTAAAAGAATTTGTATTAACCTATCCTCAAAATATATCTCTCAAAAGGCTCCTCGGAAGCCGATTCTAAGCTGAGTTGGAAGAAATTTTCCGTCTCACGCAATAAACTAAAAAAAATAGAGTGAGACGGAAAATATTCTGTTCTTTTGAAGATACATGTGAAAACAAAAACAAAAAAGCAAAGAACTACTCCTTAATCGGATACACATTCACATCTCCTACAAATAATTCCATTGCTATATTATCTGCAAATGTAGTCGCAATAGTATCTGCTCGCTCATTGCCCGCAATACCTATATGCCCACGTACATATTCGTATGTCACTTTTTGCCCTTCGCTCGCTGCAAGTAACGCTTCCCACAAATCACGATTCAAAACTTCTTTTTTGTTAGAGCCGATCCAATTTCGTTTCTGCCAGCCTATTATCCACTCAGTCATACCTTTGAGTACATATTGTGAGTCAGTTTTGATATGTACTGGATTTCCTTTGCCATTTTTCTGTGTGAAAAGTAGTCCTTCAATAGTTGCCCGTAACTCCATTCTATTGTTGGTGGTGTGTGCCTCGCGCCCACCAAGCTCAACCACTTTGTGTGTTCCGATAATAATAGTCCCCCAACCACCAGGGCCAGGATTCCCTCTTGCGCTACCGTCTGTATATATTGTTATCATACAGATAGTATATAGAGTTTGGGATATAGAGTCTAATACATCAACTGGTCTTATGTAGTATGTTGCAAAATAGCGTGGCGGATGTACTCATCCGCCACGCTATTTAATTCATTATTCTATATTCAATATTCTATATTCTAAATCATTCCTACTTCTTCTCCAAAAAGAGAAAGCTATTATACAAAGCTGTCAAATACTCTTTGTAGGAAACAGACATTGTACCGAACATTGCAGATACACCTTGCTTCATAGCTATCACACGTTCCTTGACTGTTGCGGGGCTATTGATAATAGACATAGATATATCAACTATTTTTGCTGCTTCGAATGTATCAACTAGAAATAAGTCATTACCGTCAAAGAAACTAGATATTTCTGGTGTCTTGATTGCTACTGTTGGACAAGTGGCTGCAAATGCATACATCAATAATGTGTCATACAAATATACATCTGGTCGCATAAGAAATAGATTGGCACTCTTGAAATATGACATAGGTGCCCTACTGAAATCAGCAGAAGAACCCTCAAATACAAAGTATTTTGCATATGAGCTTGCTCGTATATGTAATACATCAAGATATACTGGCTCCACTGAACCCAAGACAACAAAACCAGCAAAATCAAAATGTGACTTAAGTCCCTTGATAATCTCTACACATTTTTTGAGATCACCTCTGTGCAATAGTGCAGTATGCACAATAATAATAAATCTGAATTGTGGATACTTGGTATGCAAATCAATTGTTTTCTCGGTATGCGACAGGGCTTCAAAGTCTATATACTTGGGCAATACATGCATTTTTTCTAATATACTTGGGCTGTATGCATACATTTTTGTATATCTATTTTCAAGCAATGCTGTACCAAGTGATACTGCTGCGGCACGTTTGATCAAGAAGCGCGAGAATATGGTACGTATCCAACGAATACTTGAAAAGATATTACCACGCAAAAAAGAAAATTCGTCTTTGATAAATACAATACTGAGTGCTGCTTTGAAATACCTAGCAGTATAAAAGCCGACTATTTGTGATAATACTATTTCGTCAGTCAATACAACGTCTATCTGTTTGTATACTTGTCCAAAAGTACTTCCCATTGTTGTTTTAGTCCACGGCGCTTTCACAAATTGATCTTGTTTTTGTATCAATCTAATTCGTTTCAAAGTGCTCCATATAGACAATGTGATATTTTTGGTGCTGCAAGGATACACCCATATACGGTCACCTATTTTAGTGACTGCTTCTCCTGTGACTGCAAATGGCGATAATAGTATGAGATGTACTTCCTGAGTAGGCGTTGCTGCAAAGAGAAGCTCTTGCTCTGCCACTATACGGTGATTTTGAGTAAATCGCTCTGGACAATATACAATGGAAATAGTGTTCATACTATGAGTATACAATATTGGCGCTTGAAGTGCGAATAGTCTTTTCTCTTTGCATCAAAATACAGAAGCTGTCCTCTGTATTGTTATATTATGCCGCCACAACCGAGTGTATTCTCAGGCGTATCTCGCGTGCGCCAGCAAATGTATTCTTTTCAATATACGCAGTTACATCTACTCTCATATCTTGGGCAAGTTCTATTGAATTCCCTTGTGCGTCTTGTGTGCTGAGTCCTGCAAAAAACTGTATTGCTTTTACTTGTATACCACCCTCGCCGAGTATCAGTTCCAGATGATTTCTACTTTTGCCAAATACTCGCGCACTCACGACGCATACATTTTTGAATACAAAAAGTGGTCGCTGATTACCTACACCAAACGGAGCCAATCGTGAAATAATGCTATATGTACCCAGCACAATATCTGAAAGCGTCAATTCGCCGTCGACAAAAAGCTCATTCTTTTTTTCAAGCTGCACATGTTTGGTTTTCTCATAAGCTGCAAGTAGTTTTTCTTCGAGTTCAAAAAGTGCGCTATGCGATACACTAAAGCCACCCGCAAACTCATGCCCACCAAATCCGATAAATGTATCGGGTGTTGCTGCCGACATCAAATCGACTAGATGTGTAAAACCATCGCTACGGCATGACCCTTTGTAGTCTCCCTCCTCTTCCCCGCGACCCCAAACAAATACAGTCTTTTTGTATTCATCTGCAAGTTTGCCAGCGATAAGTCCAATCACCCCAGGTGACCACTCTGTATCGCCGAGTACAAGCACTGGGTTATCTGTCCTTCCTTCCAGCTTGTTGTGTGCTTTTTTCATATGCACAGCTACATTGTCTTTACGTACCGTATTTAATCCTTCGAGATAATTTGCTTTCTCTACTGCTACCCTCTCATCATTTGTCGACAAAAGAGTAAACGCATCCATCGGTATATCCATACGCGATGCTGCATTGAGACGAGGTGCAATACCGAACCCAATATCCTCCTCTGTCAGTAGTTCTGCTCGAAGCCCCGCTTTCAAAAGTAGTGCACGCAGCCCTCGTCTACGATTTTTGCGCAACACTATCAAGCCATAATACGCCAACACCCTGTTTTCATTCTGAAGTGGTACCATGTCGGATATAGTCGATATCCCTACCATATCGAGCAGCCATTTTGTAAATCCAGATGGAATCCTTTCAAATGCCGCAATTTTATTTTCTTTACCTAAACTTACAAGCGCACAGACTAATTTCCATGCAGTTCCGCAACCACAAAGCATAGCATCTGGATATAGATTGCCTGTTCGTTTAGCATTGATAATTGCAAAAGCGGGAGGTAGTACTTGTACAGTAGTCCCAGCTACTATTTCTTCAAGCGGTAAATGATGGTCGGTGACGATGCAGGTGATGCCCAGACTTTCTGCAAGCTCTACCTCTTTTATATTTGTTATACCAAGGTCAACTGTGATAAGTACCGTGACACCCTCTCGTGCAAATACTTCAATAGCACTAGTATTGAGCCCATAGCCTTCTTTGTGGCGATGGGGTATGTAATTGGTGACATGTGTATATCCTATTTGTGAAAAAAAGTCATACAATACAACACTCCCAGGTATGCCATCACAATCATAGTCTCCATATATTACTATTTTTTCATTTCGCTCTATTGCAAGCAGTATTCTATCTACCGATTTCTGCATATCTTGCAGAAGGAATGGATCATATACTCCCGTTTCATATGATGGATTCAAGAAACTCTCTCGTTCTTTTTCGCCGACTATTCCCCTATTGGTCAGTAATATATCCAACAAATCAGTACTTTTTATCATGGTATTACTATACCATATTCTTTGTAATGATTGACTTATTTATAAAGCTATGTTATTCTGCCTTCAGAAACAAATAATTTAACCCCTGAAAAGGAGGCTGATAATGCCACTTTCGTCGGAAGCACTACACCGAGCAAAGACCCTTGCCGCAGAAGATGCAACAATAGTACTATATGGTCGACTTCATATAGAACACACTGAACATTATCTTTCGCTTATCAATTATTGCCAAGGTGCCGCTAGGCGGTTGGGTAAAGAAGAACTCCTGATAGAAATAGATTCGCCAGGGGGCGCTATTGGCATATTTAGTCTATTTAAAACCTATTTACCCAAAACTGGTCTACCTGTCAGGACAAGGGTGGTGGGTGGTCGTAGTGCGCAATCAAGTGCTGCGATGATCTTTTTATTGGGTAATAATCGAGAAGTTGAGACGAGTTCAAGTTTACTATTTCATCACATTTCATCACCCAATGGCTTCAAAACAAGTAATTGGAGAAAAAATAAGCGATGGCAAAGAAAATATGATTTTGACCCTTATTTTGCCACAGATGATAAGTCTGACTGTCCTTGGATTGATTTCTTTATTGAAAAAACAGGTCTTTCAAGAGATTTTACAGAGAACCTTTTTGTGGCAGATAGAGAGATGTTCGTAAAAGAAATTGTTGAGCTTAAAATAGCTACTACAATTCCTGATGTTCCTCAACCGTGGCACGAATTGCTTTACCCATTACATACAAAACCATACGGTGGCACGTAAGTGCCACCTTATTTTAATTCCATATTCTCCATTCAACATTCTTTGTAATTATCTTAATCCCTCACCACTACAGTTGTACCCAGATCTGCCCATTTATACAATTCCTCCGCATCGCCAAGCTGCATATTGACGCACCCATGTGACCATTCCTCACCAAACTTATCATGCCAATATGTTCCATGTATTGCCCCGCCTTGTACTGTGAAATACATAGTCCAAGGCACGCCCGGTAAGTCATAGACCTGACTACTGATACCAGGTAACGGCCCCTGCATATACCTACTTGGCGTTTTTCTAAATATCTGAAATGTACCCCGTGGCGTATCATGTCCTTGCTTACCTGTTGAAATAACTTGCCCCATAAAAAGCTCTTCTCCTTCATACGCATAGAGCATTTGATCTCCTCTATCTATAATTATTTTTTTGTTTGTTTTAGGTGGTGCATCATCTGTGTATGAGCTTTCGGTATCAGGCAATACTTTGACTACTTTCTCAGATATATACCAGTCCCCTTTCTTGCGCTCTGGATATCTAATCCATTCATCACTAAATGTTACTTTGTACCACACACCACCATCTTTTGCTGTCACTACTTTTGAGACACGCAAGACCATTCCATTTCGCATTGAAGCGATTTTTGTATATTCAGTACCAGGACCAGAACGAACAATTGCACACAAACCATCCTGATACACACCGCAGCCATCAATTACTTCAATATATGTATCATATGAATAAACAGGTTTCTTTTTTGTATCTGTACTGTCGGTGGTAGTGGCCAGTGTAGTACTCGCAATAAGTGCTGCTGTATCGACACTATCTGTACTCGTACTCATGATAATATCGAATATACTTGAAAACGATTTGCCAATACTTCCCTTGGTTTCTGATGCAGTATTGTTTTTGATACTCGCCATAAAAGTCTCGCTTTTTTGTTTGATCAAGTCATTTTGAGTAATCAGTGCTATATACAGGACAATAAGTACTACTAAAAAGAAAAAACTGCCGAGAAAAAATTGTGTATCTTTTGGTGACATATGTATTATTGATATTGTATAGCAAATGAGAGTTACTGTACACTACTCTTTTATCATTACTCTGATCTTGGTATACTTGGCATATGAACGAACAAATCGATACTCTTTTTCTGAAAATTATTGCTGGTGAACTACCCTCTTTCAAGATATACGAAGACCAATATACCTATGCATTTCTTGCAGCACACCCAAACTCAGTCGGACATACGCTGGTTATACCCAAAAAATACTCAAGGAACATATATGACACAGACCCAGAAACTTTGGGACATATTATGAACACTGTTTCACTTGTTGCTACTCATTTACGTGATGTGCTCGCATGCGACGGTATGAATATCTATCAAAACAACGAGGTTGCTGGATTTCAAGCTGTGTTCCATATACATTTTCACCTGATTCCCCGATACACAGGAGACGGCTTTGCACATTTTCCAATCAATGAATCGTTGATAGCACAATTACCCGACATACACAAAAAACTACAAATGCTATAAAAGGACAATATAAAAGACACAATTTGTGTCTTTTATATTGTCCTTAATAAATATTATGCTATATTTTGAACTTTTTATGTATTTCTTTGAGCTCATATCCTTCTACTTCCTCTTTTTTTTGTTTACCTTGGTCTGAAAGTGCTTTGAGTTCTACCAAATCTCGTTTCATGTGTAACACAGCTTGCTTTTCGAGATATTCTGATGTGTTTTTACTTGGATCCTCCAATACTTCCTCCAAAAGTGCGTGTAACACATATCCAATTTTTGGCCCAGGTGTTTCATGTGTAACTTCCATTATTCTAGCACCATCTATTTGAAGCATACCCACCGTAACTGGGTCACGCATTGCTTGCTCCACCATTGCTTTATATTTTCTCAATCTATATGGCTCTGCCTTTGGTCTACCTGTTCCTATGCGATCGCATACCCGCAAATCCATCAAATCCCACACATTTTGCTTGCCTACATGTGCGATAAGTCTGCGTACAGCTGATAGTGAAATTTCTTCTGTGTCTGAGAAAAACATATGCCAACGCACAAACAGTGAAACCTGATCAGTAAGTTCCTTCGAGAATTTTAGTCTTTTCATTATTTCACGTGTAACACGTCCGCCCACTACATCATGTCCATAAAATGTATATTGTTTCTTTTCTGCTGAAAAACGTCTTGTTTCTGGCTTAGATATATCATGAAATATTGCAGAAAGTCTCACGTGTAACGGCCATTTCATATCTGCAGCATGTTGCAGTGTTCTCAAATTATGCTCCCAAACATCATAACTATGTGCTTGATTCTGTGTTACACCGATGCCATTTTCAAGTTCTGGTACAATATATTGAAGCAATCCAAGTTCATGAGCTAATATTAACCCAGCCATCGGTTGATCTGATTCAATAATTCTAACAAATTCATCCCGTATTCTTTCCTTTGATATATCTTGAAGCTTGTACGCAAGCTCTGTAATAGCAGCTTTTGCTGATTGTTCCACGTGAAACCCTAATTGTGCTGAAAAACGTACCGCTCGAAGCAATCTGAGCGCATCCTCGCCAAAGCGTTCATTTGGATTCCCTACTGTTCGAATAGTTTGCGACAAAATATCGCCAATTCCCTCATGCAGATCTATTAACTCATTTGTCGAAACTCTATAGGCAACTGCATTCATAGTAAAATCCCTTCTGCATAAGTCGTCTGCTATATTATTTGAAAATGAAACAACATCTGGATGCCTATTGTCGGAATACATTGATTCTGTCCTAAATGGCGTCACTTCCACTATTTGCTCTGTCTCCAACTCGTGATTAACCACTACCCCTACCGTGCCGAACTCATTTTCATAAAATGTTTTTGGAAATAATGCTATGATTTCTTCGGGCTTGGCACTTGTGGTCAAATCATAGTCCTTTGGAGTTTTGTTCATGATCATGTCTCTGACGCAGCCACCGACAAGATAAGCTTCAAAACCAGCTATTTCAAGGGTAAGTGCCACTGCACGAATGTCCTTTGGTATTTGTTCTGATTGTATATATTGTGATGCTAGCATAAATCTGTATTTTACTGTATTATAGCATATACCACTTGCTCTTGTGGTGAAATGGATATCACTACGGTCTTCGGA
>JBDLSO010000031.1:0-7674 GCA_039799445.1 Candidatus Parcubacteria bacterium
ATGTACTCCAGTCTTCAGGTCTATCACTACACGTATGTCACGTGTTGATTCATCGCGAAGTCCTTTGATACCTTCGAGTTTCTTTTCTCGTACAAGATCTGCAATGTTTTCAATGAGATTTGATTTGTTCACGCGATATGGTATAGAGGTGATAATGATTTGGAACTGATCACCTTTTCCTTCTATTATTTCCGCCTCACCTCGTACTACGATACCACCACGCCCAGTACCATAGGCTTGCGCAAGTCCAGTATCTGCAAAGGCTATCCCGCCAAGTGGGAAGTCTGGACCTTTGACGAATTCCCGCAAGTCGTCGTTGGTTGCAGTTGGTGTATCTATCAGATGTAATGTTGCATCTACGACTTCACGAAGATTGTGTGGTGCGATATTGGTCGCCATACCCACTGCGATACCCAGAGTACCGTTGAGTAGCAGTTGGGGCACTGCTGCTGGAAGTACTGTTGGTTCTTTGACACGTCCATCATAATTGGGACGAAAGTCAACAGTATTCTTCTCGATATCGAGCAACATATCGCCAGATATTTTTGACATTTTGGCTTCTGTATAACGATATGCCGCAGCAGAGTCACCGTCTATTGAACCGAAGTTTCCCTGACCGAGCACGAGCGGATAGCGAGTGCTGAAGTCTTGTGCGAGCTTGACCATTGCTTCATACACTGATGAGTCACCATGTGGGTGAAAATTACCAAGTACATCTCCGACAACTGTTGCTGATTTGCGAAACTTACCAGCTGCTGTCAGTCCATTTTGATGCATTGCATACAAAATACGACGATGCACAGGCTTTAGGCCATCTCGCACATCAGGAAGTGCGCGCATGGTGATAACACTCATCGCATAATCTATATACGAATCACGCATTTCGGTAGCGATATTAGTTTGTATCGTATTTATTCGTTCAGGAATATCTTCTTCTGGAATATTTGATGTTGTACTCTTTTTGGTAGCCATATGCTAAATAGTATACCATAAAAAAACATGCTGTGTGGGTAACTAGGACTGTTTTGATACTCTGGAGGTTCAATAGTACAAAAGAATACACTGCTTTCATTATGGCCTTTTATTTGCTATACTTACAGATATGCAATCACCTAGCTACCTGTTTTTGTACATACTAATAGCACTTTCAGTACTACTCATCTCATACGTATTTTTTCTACACAGAAAAATATCTCGTTTTCTGACAGGAAGTTCAGCACAAAATCTAGAAGGTGCACTCATTGAGGATAGGAAAAGAGTTGCTGAATTGCTACAAGAAAATAAAATACTCAGAAGCAGACTCGATGTTGCCGAGAAAAAACTCACACAGTCTGTGCGTGCTGTTGAGACAGTACGTTTTAATCCATTCGCGGATCAGGGTAGCAATCAGAGTTTTGCAACAACACTTGTCGATGAAACTGGGTCAGGTGTAATGCTTTCTTCTCTTTACTCACGAAGTGGTGTCAGTATTTTCGCAAAACCACTCAAAAACTTTACAAGTAATTACGAACTCACCGCAGAAGAGAAAGAGAGTATCGAAATAACAAAGAAAAATCAATATGACAAATAAAAAAACACAAAGCTATATAGATACTCGCGAACCAATAGTTGCTGTTGTTGGGCATATTGACCATGGAAAGTCTTCACTGCTTGACTATATACGTACATCAAATAGTGTCGCGGGAGAAGTCGGTGGTATCACCCAACATATCAGTGCATACGAAGCAAAAATCAAAGGAGAGGATGGAACAAATCACACTATCACGTTTCTTGACACCCCAGGGCATGAAGCCTTCTCGACTATGCGTGAACGAGGTGCTCAGATTGCAGATATCGCAATACTTATCGTATCTGCAGAGGACGGTGTGAAAGCACAAACTATCGAAGCTTGGAAGACAATAGAAAAAACAAAAGTGCATCCGATAGTAGCAATCAACAAAATAGACAAGCCTGGTGCAGATATTGAAAAAACAAAATCTGGACTTGTCGAAGCTGGTATATATGTCGAGGGATTTGGTGGAGATATACCTTGCGTTCCAATATCTGCAAAAACTGGTGAGGGTATTCCTGAATTGCTTCAAACAATTTTACTGGTCGCTGAACTCGCAGAACTAAAGGGTGATACTGGTGAACCGGGGGTAGGAACTGTGCTTGAATCGTTCCTTGATTCAAAAAGAGGTATTTCTGCTACGCTTGTACTGCAAGACGGTTATATTGGCTCTGGTATGTTTGTGCTTGCTGGTGGCGCACTTGCTCCGACACGTATTATGGAGGACTTTACTGGTAAAGCTATCAAAATAGCTGAGTGCCCTTCTGCAATCAAGATAGTAGGTTTCGATGAAATACCACTTGCTGGAACACTTTTCACTGTGTACTCAGACAAAAAGTCTGCGGAAGACGCACAAAAAGAGTATCATCAGAACAAAGTAGAACTGACAAAACATATCGAACGTACCCCAGATGATGTAGAGTTACTCCCCCTCATTATCAAAGCTGATGTACTTGGTAGACTTGATGCTATTCGCCAAGAGTTAGAGAAAATAGATCAGAAAGGTGTACAAATTAAAATCATTGGCGCAGGTAGTGGCAATATCACAGAAGCCGATGTACTCATGGCATCATCGGATCCACGCACCATGGTGCTTGGTCTCGGAGTTAAAATTGAAAACAAATCACGTGAACAAATAGAGCGATTCAAAATACATGTTGAACTTTTTGACATCATATACAAACTCACTGAACGAGTTACAGAAGTAGTGTCTGATAGAGTGCCTAAAACACTAGTAGAAGAAGTAACAGGCGCTGTCAAAATCATTCGTTGTTTCAGTGCTCAAAAAGAAAAGCAGGTTATTGGTGGACATGTACATACTGGCAAACTAATACTCGGCAGCACAGTTAAAATAATACGACGTGACTTTGAGATTGGGCGTGGCAAACTGATTGAACTACAATCGCAAAAGATAAAAACAACTGAAGTAAATGAGGGTGTGGACTGCGGTATGATGATAGAATCAAAATTCGAAATTGCCCCAGGTGATATACTTGAATGCGTAAAGATGACATCAAAATAATATGGAACATTATTCAGAACGACAACTCAAAGTAAGTAGCGAGCTGAAAAATATTGCAGCTGACTTTTTTGAACGTGAAAGCAATGGGGCTTCGCTGATCACTGTTACCAGATGTGAGATATCGCCAGACCTCCGTTACTGCACTATTTTTATCAGTGTACTTCCAGAGAGTAAAGAAGAAGCAGCGATACATTTTGCAAAACGTATGCGACCAGATCTACGCACATATGTGAAGAAGCGATTCAAAGCCAAAGTACTTCCCTTTTTTGAATTAGAGCTTGACTATGGCGAGAAAAACAGACAACACATAGATGACTTGATGAGAAATGAAAAGCCTTTGATAGCAGAAAAAATGGAGGGTGTGATAGATACAGAATAAGATATAAAAGAAAAAACCCAGCAATCGCTTCGCGATTGCTGGGTTTGCAGTTGTGGGACTTAATTATCTTTTTGAAAAAGGTCTCGTGATTATTTCGTCGATACAACCTATTTCCAAAGCCTGCTCAGGATAGATCCACTCATCGAGTGAAAGAAGTGTTTCCCATTCTTCTTCAGAAATTTTTTTTCTATCATGAGCATCATTTAGTCTTCTGTGTAATTCAATGAGCTCCTCCTTTAACTCGGCAAACTTCTTTTCATTTCGAATAGAATCCAACTTCACATCACTCACTTTTAAGTGGTGAAAAAGTAGGCGAGCATTTGGAGTTGCAACTCTGATATCGCCTGCTTGTAATATGAGCGCCGCGGCAGAGCCTGCTCTGGGAAAAACAATTGTTCTCGTTGTACCGGGATATGCTCTAATCATATCGTAGATTGCTAGCCCAATCCCAGCGTAGCCTCCACCTGAGTTTATGAGAATATCAACTGGTACAAAGTCTCCTTTATGACTACCTTTGGCAATCAATGAAAGGAAAATTTCAGTTACCATATCCGCCATCGGTTTGTTTACTTCGCCCTCGATCGGGATAATTCCCGTATCAAGTGCTATTTTTATCTTTGTCTGAATGTCCATCTTTTTCTCCTTTGCGAAATGAACCTTGGTTAAAGATACTATACTTGACAAACAGTGTCAATAGGTGTATAATTGTATTATTGTTCAGCTCGCAATTCCGTGAGCAAGGGAGGGCAATATGATCCTGAAAACTTCTTTTTTTACATTCCTTGGAGTTTCGCTCCTCGGGATTGGGTATAGTGTTCACACTATGACCCGTGGTGCAGACTCTGAAATTACTGACATTGCTTTTGCAATTTGTCTGTTTGCATACATGTTTGGGCTTCTGCTCTTGGCATTCGCTGTGATGACTGTCGTGGCGTATTTTCGACCCAAAAAGGTCCAGCGTGCTGTACTCTGGTCACGCAAACCAAAAAGCTACATGCACTAGCTAGAATGGTGCACTCAATATACACCTCCACTGCAGAACGCGTGGAGGTTTGTTATTTATAGCCCTATCTTTTTGATAATAATTTCAGTGGCACGCGGCAATTCCATTTTTTGTATATTGGCAACAAGCAGCTCTCTGTCTCTATATACTTCCCTCAGAGTATGTATAAAAATACTATTATTCATTTCTTCTTCAAACAATACTTTGCAGGCTCCATGATTTTGTACATATAGTGTATTTTCTATTTGATCTCCCCTACTTTGTGACTTTGGAAGCGGGATAAATAAGGTTGGTTTTTGAAGTGTCAACAACTCCATCACCGAGCCTGCACCACCGCGTGATACTACTACATCTGCAGCCGCTATACAATCAAACATCTCTGCACCTACAAATTCTTTTTGAATATAATTTGGGTTTTGTATACTTTTATTTTGTTTACCAGTACCAGTGAAATGCACTACGATAAAATCCTTTGTTATGGTTTCTAAATTGTTCACTATATACAGATTGAGCGACGCAGCACCTAGGCTACCACCGAGTACGAGTAGTATTGGTTTGTTTTGTGTAATACCTAAAAAAGATTTACCGAGTGTGCTGTCTGCAAGATATATTGATGAGCGTAGAGGAAGCCCCGAAACTGTATATGATATTTGAGGAACATATGTAGGAGGAAATGTCATAAAAAGATGTGCTCCAAATGGCACAGCGATACGATTGGCAAGTCCGGGAGTCATGTCTGCTTCGTGTATATAGACAGGTATACCGAGCATTTTGCCTGCTATCACGACTGGTACACTCACAAATCCACCTTTTGAAAATATAAAAAGGGGGCGTATAACTCTCAGCTGCTTGTAAGCATCAATAATACCGAGCAACACCTTGAATATATCTACTATATTTTGCAGGTCGAAGTATCTACGCAATTTGCCAGAAACAATACTGCGATACTCTATACCCCAAGACTTGGTGATTTCTTTTTCTACCCCAGTTTTGGTACCAAAATAGTACACAATATATTTTTGTTTGTAATATTCTATGAGCGGCTGATTGGGAAACACATGTCCACCACTTCCTCCACCAGTAAACACAACTGATTTTTGTCTGTTTGATTCCATATACATATTGTACCAGTATCTAGGAAATGGAGAAAGAAAGAAAATATGATATACTCATAGTGTTGCACTTTTCATACAAAGTGCGACTACACCGCGTAGCTACTCCCCCCAGGCTACGCGGACTAAACCCCCGCGCGACATGTTTGCAGCGGGGGTGCTTTTTGCATATATATTGTATGCAAAATTATATATAGTAGTAGAAAGTGATATTGAAATATGATATAGTAATAACAATGTTATGATAATTCTCATCAAAATCTACTGATTTGCGATGTGAAGACGCATAAGATTCAGTCCAAGACATACATGTAGAATTTTCATAAAATTGTGTTCAATTTTATATAATTTTTACGCTTAAAAATTAGGTGCGATGGTGAAGCGGTAACACTGCGGTTTGCAAAACCGCCATGCGTGGGTTCGATCCCCACTCGCACCTCAAATAATAAAATGCCCATTATTTGGGCATTTTATTATTTGAGGCGCGAAACACATGAACTGCTTCATGTGTGTGGGGATCGAAAGCCGGAAAATATTGCGCAGCAATTTGAGGTGGGCGATGAGAACATCGTGTCGGCGGAGACTTCGCGAGCCCAGAAAATAATAAAATATATTTTCTGAGGACTTGTGACCGATCCTGTTCCCCCACTCGCACCTACGCGAGCACGGGTATGCCCTGGACTGAATTAGTAAATTCACTCTTTGAGCAAATAATAAATCTATTTTTGTATCAATACCAGTTATGCTATACTTGTCTTTGTACACATCCGCCTGGGTGATGGAATGGTAGACATAGAAGACTTAAAATCTTCAGCACTTAGTGCGTGCGAGTTCGAGTCTCGCCCTGGGCACATATATAAAAATGCACTTTTGTGCATTTTTATGTGTATGCCCAGGAAAAAGTGACCTGCGTCACTTTTGTGCGAGACGAGAAGACCGCAGTGATGTTTTTCTAACAAGAAAAACCACGAGGGGCGGCATGCGAGAAAATATTTTGACGAAAATATTTTACTTGTATGCGAGTATTGTCTCTTTTTTTATATATGCGTATCCTTTACCACTTCCCTAACTACATAATAGGTACACAGAATAACAAGTGTAAATATGCCTGTGAAAAACAAAGGCTCAATTGTATGTGGTATTTCTGTCCAAATTGAAATGATGTTTTTGAAAAGGTTAAGTGGATCGAGCAATACATCCCAACTATTAAAGCGTTCAAAGCGTCCAATATAGATACCAAATGCAGTTATAACAGCAATTCCAAGTACAGCAATGGTTGATTTTATTTTACCAAAATTATACTCAAGATACTTATGTACACGCAGTAGCGCAATAGATGCAAGCATAATACCAAGCCATCCAAATATAAAGAATATCAGACTGTCATACCAAAGTGGCACAGGTGGCCTGAAATCGACATGCAATATGTCGGTTATCAGATACGCTGCATTTGGGAAAAAGAGTAGCCATGGTACAAAAATGAGTGCAAACCTTCTTTTTGAAGTATCGAGGTGTAGCATTGTTGCGAGAGTATATGGTATCCACGCAAGAAAAAGATTCCAAATAAGAAAAATAAAATTAATCTTTTGGGAAATACCCACCCGAGCAATGTCGAGAACAACAGCAAAACAAGACGCAAAGAAAAGAGCTCTTGTTGTATGTGATACATTTTGTTGTAGTTTTGAAAACATTGTATACAGTATATCATTTGGATAAAAAACAATATAGATACTCTGTAGACAAGGCAACAGAAGATGGCAGACACTCAAAAAGTATGGTACTATATGCTACATGCTCAAAGCATAACTATCCTTATGGCTTAGTCGGCAAAAGAGTAATTGCCAGCTCCCTCAGGGGGAGTGAGGAAAAGAGAAATAGTCTGAAATAATACAAAAATACATATGCCCTTATAGCTCAGTCGGCAAAAGAGTAATTGCCAGATCCCTCAGGGGGAGTGAAGAAAAGAGAAATAGTCTGAAATAATACAAAATACATATGCCCTTATAGCTCAGTCGGCAAAAGAGTAATTGCCAGCTCCCTCAGGGGGAGTGAGGAAAAGAGAAATAGTCTGAAATAATACAAAAATACATATGCCCTTATAGCTCAGTC
>JBDLSO010000032.1:0-7667 GCA_039799445.1 Candidatus Parcubacteria bacterium
AACTCGGTATTGCAAGTGTTCTTGTATATATATCAGAGGAAGCAACACGTGTGTATGTTCTTGCTGTTGTTTTGTGTACTGCTGCTCTTTGTACTTGTTGTGTTCTTATTTTAACTTGCATACTGTTATATTTTTTGTATTGTTCTTAATTTACTACTTCGAGCACGAGGATTTCTTTGTATTTCTTCCCTACTTGGCACCATTGGTTTCTTGTGTATAAAAATGAGTTTCTGCTCCTTTGCTTTTTCTTTGAAGAATTCTTTGACTATTTTGTCTTCGAGGCTGTGAAATGTAATAACTGCCATTCTTCCCCCTGGTTTGAGTGCACTAAATGCCTTTTCTAGTGCTATTTTCAGTACTCCCAATTCGTCATTGACCGCAATACGTATACCTTGGAAAGTCTGTGTAGCGAAATGCGTTTTGCCTGATTGAAATCTACTCGGAGTCGCACGTCGTATGCACTCTACCAAATCAAAGGTGGTTTCAAACTCTTTTGTCTTTCGAAAGGCAACTATTTCTTTGGCAATACGTCTGCTGTTTCTTTCCCCACCATATGCAAATATAATATCTGCGAGTGTTTCTTCTTCCCACAAATTTAATATATCTTTTGCTGTAAGTGTTTCTTCTGTGACGTTTGACTGATATGTCATCAAAAGTGGTTCGTCTTTTTGAAAAGTGAATCCCCTCCCAGATGAATCAAGTTCTTGGCTACTGAGTCCTAGGTCAAAGAGTATTTTGTCCACCGATTGTATGCCAGAGTCTGCAAGTACGAGATCTATGTGTGCAAAGTTCTCGTGCATCAAACAGATTCGTGGATGTTCTGGTAAGGTAGCAAACAGCTCACCTGCAGCAGCAAGCGCAGTTGCATCAAGGTCTATACCAATGAGCGTGCCCGTACTACCTAGCCTCTTTGCGATTTCGAGACTGTGACCTGCACGGTTGAGATTACAGTCCAAGAAAACTTCTCCACTTTGTGGATCTAGTACTTCAAGCACTTCATGTAAAAGAACTGGTATATGCACAAAATTATATGACTCCAATCTCACTTAACTTCTCAGCGAGTGTATCCGCTTCATTACCTACACGCTCTGTGTATGTGTTCCATGCTGCTTCATCCCAAATTTCAACTCTACTATGTACTCCAGCCAAAACTACTTTGTCTTTGAGATTTGCAAACTTCTTTAAGAAGTCCGGCACAAGTATACGCCCAGATGCATCAACTTCCACCTCTGTTGCTCCAGCGAGCATAAAACGATTAAAACTTCTCGTATCAGCATTACCGATACCAAGCTCTCCCAAACGCTCCGCAACTTTGTTCCATTCTTTTTGTGAATACACAAAGAGTGAATGGTCGAGACCGTTTGTGAGTACAACTTTTTTACCGAGCTCACGACGAAATTGACTAGGCAGTGACAGTCTTTTTTTGGGATCGAGAGTGTGAGTATATTGACCGATAAGCATACAAATATAAAACGTTACAAACAAGTGTTTTGAGTGATATGCCACTTCATCCCACTTACATACTATTCTACTCCACTCTATCCCACAATGCAACTACTATGTTATCCACAGCCCTAGTACCTTATTTTTCAAGGTTAAAATAACAAAAAGTACTGTACAAAAAATTGCAACTATACAAAAAAGTAGTTTGCCTACATCGTAATTTGCTCGTATTATTTTTATGTTGTTTTGTTAATTTTTCTAACACAAAAAAACACAGGTCTAGCCTGTGTTTTGTAGTAACATTACTCTGCCTTTGGCCGCATCAGTGGAAATAGTGTTATCTCGCGTATTGGCTTATCCATCAGAAAGGCAAACAGTCTCTCACCTGCCCCAAAGCCACATGCTGGTGGCATACCGTGTTCAAGCATTTCTACGAAATCCCAATCAGCCATCATCGCTTCTTTGTCGCCTTGTTTGGTTAATGCTTGCTGATGCAGAAAACGTTCACGTTGATCAAGAGGGTCATTGAGTTCAGAGAATCCTTTGCCAAGCTCTGCACCACCAAGTAGTACTTGGAATTGCTCTACAATAGCTGGATTCTCACTACTACGCTTTGCAAGTGGTTGCATAAAGTCTGGGTATTTCACAACGAATGCAGGACCTGATATATTTTTACGACAATATTTCCAAAGCGAATCAATCATACGTTCGCGAGTAACACCATCGGATACAACTGAGAGTTCGGCAAGTTTGTTTTTTATTTCTTCAACCGAAGCGTCTAATATATTGAGTCCTGTTTGTCGTACTATTTCATCGACATACGATATTTCTATCCAGTCATGTGCCATATCAAAAGTATGCCCCCTTGTCTCAAATACTGTAGTACCAAAAACCTTGATTGCAATCTCTCGATACATATCACGCACGAGCTCCATACCCATACGATAGTCTGCATATGCCCAATAAAATTCGCAATTGGTAAACTCTTGTAAATGATTTGGACTCGAACCCTCATTGCGGAATACTCGTCCTATTTCATATGTCTTTGGAAAGCCTGCTGCCATGAGTCTCTTTTGCCATAGTTCTCCAACTGATATGCGTAGGAACACATCGAGGTCATAGTCCAAATGCTTGGTAGCAAACGGTGTTGTCTCTGCCCCACCGGTAGTCAATTCAAGCATAGGTGTATCTACTGCCATAAAACCACGCTCTTCAAGGAAATTTCTCATCACTTGCCAGAAGTGTGCTTTTTTAATAAACATATCCCGAGTCTCTTGATTACTGAGTATGTCCAAGTAGCGTTTTCTGAATCGCTCATCATCGTCTTGTAGTCCATGCCATTTGTCTGGTAGTGGTAGCAATGACTTACTGAGCATATTCCACGTTGCCACAAGTAAACTTGGTTCACCTTTTTTAGTTGTAAAACAGGTACCAGTACATTCTATAAAGTCTCCAATATCAACAACTTCCGAAAAGAATTCTATTACCTCTGCTGCTGTGTCACCTAGATGCAGCACAGCCTGAAATGTATCACTACCATCATAAATAGAGACAAATTGTATTGCACCTTGACCGCGTAGCGCCATAACGCGCCCAGCTATTGTTATAGATGTTTTGTTTGACTCTAACTCCGTAAATGTACGACGCAGAGTGCGCAGATCACTAGTGCGTTTTGTCTGTGCTGGATATGCCAATAGACCTTTTTCTTCTATTCGTTTTAATTTATCCAATCGTATATTTCGTATTTCTTCAAGTGATGCCATATGTCTATTATATTTCTAGTATATCGCACTACCCTGAGTATAGAAAGCACTTTTGCTTTCTACAACATTAGTCAATTGACTTGATAGTGTATTTGATTTCGCCTTTGGGAGTTGTCATGGTTGCACTTTCTCCAGCATTTTTACCGAGTAGTGCTGCACCGAGTGGTGAATGTAGTGAGATTTTACCAGTTGTAGTATCTGCTTCTTCTGCACCCACAATAGTAAATACTTGCTCGGTACGAGTTCCAGACTTCACAACGTGAACAGTAGAGCCCACATCAACCGAAGTCGAGTGGTGTTTGGTAACAATTTTGGCATTACGTAGTATATGTTCAATACGAGCTACACGCTCTTCGACACTTGCTTGTGCTTCGCGTGCTTGACTGTATTCTGCATTCTCAGACAAATCACCGAGCGATTTTGCATATTCAAGTGCTTCGGCTATTTCTTTCCTTTTTTGGGTTTTTAAAATATGCAGTTCTGCTTCTAGTTCTGCAACTTTTTCTTTTGTAACGTATTCCATTTGTTACTATTATACCTCAAAATACTTCAAAAATAAAGTTGACAATATATTATACTTGTTTTACTTTATTTGCTGATTTTCCAGCATTTTCAACTTCGTGCTTTCTTGTGCTTTCGATGTATTCTACTATTTGCTGTTTGTAGCTAGCGATTTTCTCTGGTTTTGATATGAAACTGAGTGTGATGAGTATATCACCCTTTTCACTATAATCTGTTCTTGTTTTGTATCTGAGTCCAACATACCCTTTGTAATTCCCTACTCCGCCAACTGTTTTTCGTATTGGTAATAGCTCGTCTAAAAATGCCCTAAATTTTGTGTTCCATTCTGGATACGCTTCGCGAAATGTATTGTGTATATAGTATATAGGCATACTCACTCTTCGATAGGCATCTACTTTGAGCTCTTGTTCTTCAACAATATCATTCATAAGTATATTGTTAGGTATGAGAGTTAATTTTCCATTATAATCACCGTTATCATCTTTTCCGGCAAGTGCAGTATATAATGGTCGCTGCCTTACTATTTCACCAAGAAACCCTTTTACACGTATATCATCACCAATATCATATACCGATACGATATAAAAGTATGCAACGAACGAAGTGATTGGTTCGCGTAAGACGAGTATAATAGCACCAGTTGCAACAGCAAGTACACTGAATGCTTGTACATTGAATACAAATATGAGTGCAGATATACCCAAACTAATCACAACAACACGAGCGATATCAATGTGCTGATTGAGACGATAATATCTCAGACTAGCCCCTTCAATATCTCCAAAACGTTCTGTCATTTCTACTTTGGTTGCGTATTCTGTACTAATCTTTTTCTTTGATAGTCTGAGTATCAGCTCGACAACTAGGATGAATAGCACAATCAAAAGAATGCTCCATGTTTTAATCCCAAGATGTGTAAAAAGATATGTGATTTGTTCAACTGCTGTCATGTGTATTGTGTAATGAATTACTTTAATTTGAATACTATATATTCTATAATAGAATCAGTATAACAAATCTGTCACACTTTTTATAGTTATTTGTTATATTATATGTAAGGATGTTCCCTTACTGACCTATCAAATATACCACTGCTGCAATCAAAACAGCATTATGTATTTGAGAGACATATTATCAATCTCGAAAATTGTATGCAAAATAATAAAACACCGTTGTAGCGGTGTTTTATTATTTTAGATTTTTGTGCTATTTGTATTGGTCGATGACATTATAGAGGAGTCAAAAATGTCACTTGAAACAAAACTGAAAAAAATATCTCGCCTGCTTTACGGTGCTCGAATTACCCTTTTACCATTCTATCTCGGGCTTATGTCT
Source organism: Candidatus Parcubacteria bacterium (assembly GCA_039799445.1). Taxonomy (GTDB): domain Bacteria; phylum Patescibacteriota; class Minisyncoccia; order Phycocordibacterales; family UBA5272; genus JBDLSO01. The sequence continues at coordinate 5,064 of JBDLSO010000032.1, forward strand.
GTGATGTTTGGATTAGTGCTTGCCTTTGTAAAGGAGGTTTGGAAGTTTTATCAATTAGTGCTTACTAACACTAGTAAGCTAAATCTAATCATTAAAGCTCTTGAGCTTGTTGATATGGTCATGGTGGCGCAGCTGCTATGGGTTGTGGCACTTGCTGGTATTTCACTATTTATTGCTGATGCTTTTAGTGATGATAACGAAAAGCAACCAGACTGGCTTGACCATGTCACAACATACAACCTGAAAGCAAAATTAGCATATGCTATTATTTCAATTTCAGGTGTACATGCACTAAAAACATATTTGCAAGCAACAAATATGACTATTGCACTGCAAACAGCAAGCGTCCATCTTTTGTTTGTTGTTTCTGCGGTTGGAATTGCTTTTGCAACTCTCTTGATTAAAATGTCAGAGAGCACAATCAAAAAATGATCTGAGTCGTATCAGTAGCCCCATTTCTTTGTGGGGCTTTTTTTATCTCAAAAACTTTTTAACAATATATTGTGAAACCACAACCGCTACTCCAACAAATATAAGATATACACTAAATGCAAGTGGATACGAAATATGTATTTTATCCAAGACACCAAGCGACATAGCAGAGAACCAAGAAACAAATGAAACCGCCCCAAGCGCGAATGCAACACGTCGTATATTGTATTCCCTTTTTGCAGTCAAGAAATCTTTGTCGCCTATATGTTTGAAAACATAGCAGTGCAAGAGATAGCCATTGAGACAGAGTACGAGTACTATCGACATCTTGGTCAAAAACTTTGCTGAAGCGAGATACTTGGTAGTATCTGAAAGGAAGAGTGAGAGTCCTGTCAGGAGGATAGCACCAAGTGCATAGGTGACGATGGTCGACAGAAAGCGTATTGTTCTCACTTCACTATGACTGAGTTTTTTGTTGATGCCAAAAAAAGTGAACAATATATCTGTATTGATAGCTGCACCCATACCTACGACTACCGCCGCAACATGAAATATGGTGAACAGTTGTTTATATTCTGCAAATAATTCCATACAAGTAGTATAACAAATATATCCAATACAATACTATTTCTGTATTTGTTGTTTGAGGTAGTCTATCACTTTATTTTCTGCATCAACATTGGCAAAATCACCACCCCCATGAGCACCATTTGGAAGGAGATAATATACAACAGATGAGGTACCAAACTTTGAAATAAGTGCATCTCTGAGTTTTTCAGACTGTGGATAGCCTATCATTTGATCTTTGGCACCATGCATGATTAGAAATCTCACATCTGTACTTGTCGCTAAACTATCTAGGAAATAAAGCGGACTTGCCTTGTAAGACAATTCTTTGTTTTCTTTTACTGTCGCTCCAATGAGCGCAGACTCTGGAGAGTCGGCATCGCCATTATTTCCAGTTTTTCTCTCTACTCCTGTTTTGATTATGTCTTCATCCATAGTATAGAAATCTATAGGTCCGAACCAATCTACACTAGCTTTTATTTTTGTTTCAGGAGATGAGGCAAGTGCAAGTCCAGTCATAGCCGATAAATGCCCACCTGCAGATGCACCAAATGAAAAGATATTTTCAGTATCAAACTTATATGTTTCAGAGTTCTGCTTTACAAATAACACTACATTTTTTAAGTCAGTTAATTGTGCAGGCCAAGTCGCTTCACTTGAAAATCTATAATTGATAGATACAACGGCGAATCCTTCCTCTAAAAATCTATCAAGTGATTGAGGATTTTCTTTTGATCCCATTTTGAAAGCTCCTCCGTGTATCCAAATAACTACTGGGTATTTTTCTTTTTTTATCTTTGGAATATATATATCCAAAACAGTGCTTTTTGAAACATCGGAATAGGCAATATTTTGAAAATGAGACGTTTGCGCATAATATGTTTTATATACAAAATAAGAACCTATACCCACGGTAACCAAAGCAATTATTATACTGATTATTTTTTTCATATGTGTATGTATTATTTTATATAAAAAGTATATCATACATCACAAATATAAGCTTATGTGTATAGTGGACCCGACAGGACTCACTCCTCCTTACATTTCATTTCAGTCGAAACTCTCAATTTATATAGTCGCAAAGCTCGTTATAAATTGAAGCCTTCGATTCCTATCGATATATACACAAATATAAAAACCATAACATTGTTGTTATGGTTTTTATATTTTGTGGACCCGACAGGACTCTGCCACGAGTATTTTCTCGCCGTCGCTGTGAAAATCTCTCGGCCCCGACTCGCTATTTTCTCTGCTGAGAAAATTATAGCTCCGTCTTTCTCGTCCTGGCGTAAGTAAAGCAGTTTACTTACTTCGGGTCCACCATATTAAAAAGCACCAATTTTGGTGCTTTTTAATATGGTGGACCCGACAGGACTCGAACCTGCCGCCTCCTGCGTGCAAAGCAGGCGCTCTACCAGATGAGCTACGGGCCCTGGTAATTTCTTTTGGTAACAGAACTTTTGTAACAAATCTATGAACTGCTTTGCAAGCAGTCGGCAATGTGCTTTTGCCAGATGAGCTACGGGCCCTGGTAATTTCTTTTGGTAACAAATACTAGTATAGCACATATACCTTTTTCTGCAACAAAAATAAACCCTATAC
>JBDLSO010000033.1:0-7420 GCA_039799445.1 Candidatus Parcubacteria bacterium
ACGACTTGTGTTTTTGTCATAACTTTCCTCCCTCTCTATTTAAATAGTATATTTTTTATTTTATAAAGTCAATGTTACTTTATTTCTTCCCACTTCCCTCAACTACATGTGTAAGGAAATCGCTAAATGCTATTCCTGACTCTTCTAATGCTTTGACGAATATAGAATGTGGCGAAAGTCCTGGGAGTGTGTTTGCCTCAATAAAATAAATACCATTTTTTGCAATGATAAAATCTATACGACTGTATTGACCCAACCCTAATTCTCTATGTATATGTTTTGCTGTACGCAGTACTAGTTCACGCTCAATAGGGCTAAAATGCTTCATAGGTTCCACTCTATACTCTGCATTTTTTTGTATACTGTTACTCAAGAACTCGCCTTCATACCTTATATGACTTGGTATTGCTGCGTACAAGCTCTCGCCCCTGTAATTTGCAATAATACTTACAGAAACCTCACTTCCCTTCACATATTCTTCGATAAGCGCGCTATGTCCCGAAGCCAAGATATATTCTACCGACTGCGTTAATTCAGTAAAACTACGGGCTATCGATATACCGACTGCAGAACCTGAGGCATTTGGCTTGATAATAAGTGGATGATGTAGTGTCCGCCAAATCTCTGCTAAATTTGTCTCTTTGCTTTTAGAATGTGGTCGAACTATGCGACTACGCGGCATTTTGATACCAGTTTTGGCGAGTAGTGCTTTTGTATCGTGTTTATGTATAGCAATTCTTGATGCAAATGTATCTGATCCAGTGTGAGCAATTTTTGCATCATCAAATATTGCTTGTACTGTGCCGTCTTCTCCATATTCACCATGCAGTGCATTAAATACTATATCAACAAATTGAAGCACCTCGTATGGATCTACCGGTACTCCTGCCTCATGCCATGTGCCTGTTTTGTCAATGTATATATCAACAGGCTCATAGTATGAGCTATCTAGATTTTTAAGTATGTGGGCACCCGATGAAAGAGAAGCATGATGCTCACTACTTGGACCACCACGTACCACTCCGACTCTTTTTGTATGAGTTCTATTCATGTGTATAGCAGAGGGTGCAAGAATCTGGAATAGTGAACATGAATTCTTTTTGAATTATGAATTCTTTCATTGTATTGATTTGTTCCACAATACACAGACAACGGCGCCGTAGGCGCCGTTGTCTGTGTATTTTCTCTATTCCTTATTCTTAATTTAAGATTCAGTATTTTGTATTCCAGATTCAATATTCTGTATTCTGTACGTAGCACATCACTACCAATCCAGAGTCCCACCAACTTTGTATTCTGTAACGCGAGTTTCAAAAAAGTTTTTCTCTTTGTTGAGGTCAATCGCTTCACTCATCCACGGGAATGGATTTGCACTACCATACAGTGGAGCAAGTCCCACACGTCCAAGCCTTCGGTCTGCAATATGTTCAATATATAATTTGAACCCTTCGGCATTCATACCAAATATACCTTTTGGAAATACTTCTGTTGCAAATGTGTATTCGAGCTTTACTGCTTTGTCTACAAGTCCTCTGATACGTTCTTGGAATTCAGGAGTCCAGAGTTCTGGCTGCTCTGCTTTGATAGCATTTATCATATCTACACCGAAGTTGAGATGCGCTGACTCATCACGCATAATGTATTGGATTTGTTCTGCTGATCCAGTCATTTTGTTTTGTCGCTGGAAACCAAATATCACAGCAAATGATGAATAGAAGAATATACCCTCTAATATAAGTGAGAATACGCACATGTTCTCGAGGAATTTCTGATCATTTTCAAACGTACCAGTCTGAAATTTTGGATCCATTATACCTTCGTTGAAAGAAAGTACAAATGCCTCTTTGTCATAGATTGCATCTACTTCTCGATACATATTGAATATCTTGCCATTATCAAGTCCAAGTGATTCTATAATATATTGATACGCTTGTGTATGCACAGCCTCTTCATATGCTTGACGCAGATAATACAGTCGACACTCTGGTGATGTGATATGTTTGTAGAATGCGAGTACCAAGTTGTTGGCTGCAATAGAGTCAGCTGTTGCAAAGAAACCAAGTACGGTTTCAAAAGCTTTGCGTTCGTCATCTGTAAGTACTTTATCGCTACGCCATTGCTCAACGTCTTTTTGCATACCTATCTCAGTCGGCAGCCAATGATTGGCATTACCTGTATTATAGGCATCCCATGCAAAGGTATGTTTCATTGGACTGAGCTGTACCACATCGGCATCTTGACCATTGATGATACGTCTCTTGTTGATATCTACTTTTTCTGTTGTTTTTGTGATCATATTGTTGTACTCATTTCAATGTGTAATAAAATATTTTTAGTATATTGATACCTATCAATTACTTATATTGGTTGATAATTGGGTCGACCTAATGTTACTTTATTATAGCACAGGGGGTGGAATATGGAATACAGAATTTCACATATTTGGAATCAGTCTTGATATTCTGGATTCTAGATTCAATATTATGTCAATAAAAATAAAGTTATTGACACGCCTCACAGTCAGGGTCTAGTATCATACAGAGTTTTGGTGCAGCAGTGCCATTTTGTTTATCAGTTGCTGCAGCGGCGGCCATTTTCTGTGCGGCTGTTAACTCTACTGGCTGTACTGGCGTAGAAGTTGGTGACATTTCTGCAGTTTGTTTTTGGACCGCTGCATCACTTTTTGATATTGTATCAACTGTTGCAGCTTCACGTTTGTGGGTTGAACCGAATTCTGTTGTACTCACAGTAGATTTTTCTACTTGTGAGGCACCAAGAGTACGTAGATAATACGTTGTTTTGAGCCCCATTTCCCAAGCATAGTCGTATATTGCAGCTAGTTCACGACCTGATGTGCCACTAAAATACACATTGAGTGATTGCGATTGGTCTATCCACTTGCCGCGATACGCGGCAGTTTTGATAAGCCACTCTGGTGCTATTTCAAATACTTCTTTATATTTATCACGTACCTCAAGTGGTATCTCGGTGATTGCTTTGATACTACCGTCGTTATATTTGATTTTGCCAAGCATTTCATAATCCCAAAGACTGAGCGATTTGAGTTCTTTTACTAGGTACTCATTTATCACTGTAAAGTCACCTGAGGCATTTGATTTCACATAAATATTTTTGTATATAGGTTCAATTGTTGGAATACTACCTGCAATGTTCGAGATAGTTGCGGTTGGTGCAATCGCCATAGTATTTGAGTTACGCATACCGTATTTTTTGACATGTTCACGTACCGGTGTCCAGTCGAGCTTGCCTGTTTTTGGTACATCGATAGTCATACCACGCTCCTCTTCAAGTAATGCCAGTGTATCTATTGGGAAAATATTTCTATCCCATTTACTACCCTTATACGACTCATATGCACCACGCTCTTTTGCCAAGAGTGAGCTCGCCATAATAGCTGCGTATGAAACAATTTCCATAGACTCATCTGCAAAACGTACAGCATCATCAGAGTCAAAACGCACATTCATCATATAGAGGGCGTCGTGGAATCCCATGATACCGAGCCCAACTGGACGATGCTTCATATTCGATGCTTTTGCCTCTTTGGTTGGATAGAAGTTTACGTCGATAACATTATCAAGCATTCTCATACCAGTCTTGACTGTACGTGCAAGCATTTCAGCATCAAGCACACCATCCTTCATATGCATTGGCATATTGACTGAACCAAGATTACACACAGCTGTTTCGTCTGCTGAGTTATTGAGTGTGATTTCGGTACACAGATTTGAATTGTGCACTACACCAACATGGTCTTGCGGTGAACGCACATTGCAAGGGTCTTTGAATGTAATCCACGGATGACCTGTTTCAAAAAGCATAGTGATCATCTTTTTCCACAGATCTCGTGCTTTCATTCTCTTGAACATGCGTATATCACCCCTATCTGCCATCGCTTCGTACTCAATGTACTTTGTTTCAAAAGCCTTGCCATATATATGGTGAAGCTCCAATACTTCATCTGGACTAAAGAGTGTCCAATCTCCATCTGCACGCACACGTTTCATGAAGAGATCTGGTATCCAGTTGGCGGTGTTGATATCATGCGTACGTCGTCGCTCATCTCCAGTATTTTTGCGTAGCTCAAGATAATCTTCGATATCATAGTGCCAACTCTCAAGATATACCGCGGCAGCACCGCGACGCCGTCCAGAGCGATTGATAGCCACAGTCACGTCATTGGCGATTTTGAGAAATGGCATTAAGCCTTGTGATTCTACACCAGTACCGCGTATGATAGAGCCTGTTCCACGAATATTGCTCCAGTCTGTACCGATACCCCCTGAATACTTTGAAAGCTGTGCGTTGTCGGAATACGATTTGAAAATTTCCTCAAGTGAGTCCTCAACAGTATTCAGATAACAACTCGAAAGTTGTGGATGAGTTGTACCAGCATGGAACAGTGTTGGTGTCGAAGGTACAAAACGCAGATTTGAAACCACTTCATAGAATTCAAGCGCTGATGCTTCTTTGTCTTTTTCAAGTAATGCGAGCCCCATACCCACGCGCATCCAAAAAGCTTGTGGTAACTCTATCACTCGGTTCTTGTCGTCTATATCACGGGCAAAATACCTGTCATATAGTGTTTGTGATCCTAGATACATAAAGAGTTCGTCGCGACTTGGGTCAATAGCGGCGGCCAATTTTTGCAAATCAAATGCAAGCATTCTACTATCGAATACTTTAATACTGACACCATGTTTGATACCATCGATAAATGCTTGTCTGTATTGAGCAGTAATATCTGCCCAATTGATTTTGTCTCCGATAATCTCCTCACAAATACCACGCACAACAAGGCGTGAAGCAACAGACGAATACGCTGGATCTTGTTCGATCAAACTACGCACCACCATGATAAGCGCTTTGTCTATCTCTTTGGTCGTAATACCGTCATATATTTCAAGCTTTACCTGAGAGACAATTGCATCGACGTTGATGATATCTTCATAGCCGGTTGTAACAAATACCAAAGACTTTTTGAGTTTTGCAAGACTAAAAACTTCTTTGTGCCCGTCCTTTTTAGTTACATAGACGCCTCCTTCTTCAATCTTTTCAAGCACTTCTTGTTTAGCTTCTTCGCGTACTTGAGCTCGTTCATAGCGATAGAGAATATAGGCTTTTGCAACATCATAATAGCCCTGTTCCATAATATATTTTTCAGCCAAATCTTGTGTTTGCTCTACACTTGGCGTACCTTTGCCACCTACTCCATAATACGCGTCTAATTCCTTCACTACCAATTCACTAATACGTGCAGCAATAGTGTCTGCTCCTTCTACACCTTTTTCAATAAAAGCTTTTTCGACTGCTCTGGTTATTTTTGCTGCTGAGAAAGGCACTAACTCGCCATTTCTTTTTTTGATTTGCTGAAGTTTTTCCATAGTATGCTGATGTAAAAATATATTGTTATGTCACTATTGTATACTTTCAGAATCCCCTTGCGCAAGCATAAAAAATAGTCTGTAATAACGCGTAGAAATATAAGTTTAAGGGGAATACTGTTTTAAGAAAAAATCTATATATTGTGTGAGCGGTGAAATACACACAATATAATATCGTCTTGTGCTACACAAAATATAGATTCGAATAGCTATATTCTTCATCCAGATATCCTATACTCTTACAATCAGTAAATCTGTCTTACTTCCCCTTCACTTGTTTACCGCGCAGGAGCTTGTGATACGCGATAGCAAAGCGATGAGCTTCGCTATTGGCGAGTAGCAACTCTTTTTTGTATTTGTCTATCAATGTCTTTTTACCTAAAAATGCCTTTGGCTTGTGACGTTCGTCCTTTATAACGGACACAACATCTATATGAGACAAAGATAGATTCTTAAGGACAGTTTCTGCAGTATTTTTTTGTGGTAGTCCACCATCGACCAATATGATATCTGGCATCTTCCATTCAGGATGTGCAAAGCGTCGTGTCAATAACTCGGTATAGGCTAAAACATCGTTATTTATTCCTTCTGTTAGCTTAAACTTGCGATACTGAGCAATGTCCTTCTCGCCATCTTCAATGACTATGAACACCCCTACACGGCTCGTTCCGGATATATGCGCAGCGTCATAGCTTTCGATACGTATGCCGTGTGATTGAACATGTATATCCTCTTTGATCAAAGCAATGTCGCGTATATGATTGATAGCATAGAGTGTTCTTTTGACATCTCCCGCTTCTTCGAAACGTAATTCTTTTGCTAGAGTTTTCATCTGTTTCTCTAGACTTTTTTCTAATTGTCCTTTATGTCCTTCAAAAAAAAGAACAAGGTTTTTGATATATACAGCATACTCTTTACTTGTTATTTTCCCGGTACAGATTCCTGGACATAGACCTATCTGAGCGTTGAAGCAGGCTTTGCCTTGATTTGGTTGACATTTGTCACGAAATGGAAATATTTTTCTAATTATTTTCAATCCCTCTTTGATACTGCTGCCACTAGTAAATGGGCCAAAGACATATTTTTGCATTTCGACTGGAATTTTCTTTTCCATGTCACGCATGCGGTATAGGAGCACTCGAGGAAACTCTTCACGAGTAATCACGATGCCATAAAAGCTTTTATCATCTTTTTCTTTCGTATTGAAATATGGTTGATGCTCTTTTATGAGCTTGGCTTCAAGTATCAAAGCTTCGAGTACTGATTGGGTTTGTGTATATGTCACTGTACTTGCTGCTTTGACCATGTTGACGACTTTTAGTCCTCTCGTATCTATCAAATCAGGATCAAAATAACTACGCACACGACTGCGTAGTGATGTAGCCTTTCCAATATACAAAATAGTATTATCACTATCTCTAAAAAAGTAACACCCTGGGGTATCAGGTAATTCTGTAATATTAAAATCTGACTTCTGCATATCTGCTATTGTAGCATATTGAATCCACTCTATTGTATGATTTTTAAATTTCTGTTATAGTAAATAACTATGTTCGAAATTGAACATAGTTATTTACGCGGGGAGCGTAAATGATATCATCTTAGGAGAAAAAGCATGCAACTTGTTGAGCTTAATGGGGAAATTCACCAAATTACTCTGGCTGGCAGAAACACACTTCAAATAAAAAATCAGCGAACAAAGAAAGTGTGGGAGTTTGCTGTCCCCGAAATTGGTCAAAAAGATACAGTCGTCGACCTCCGCAACCGAGCAAAGCGCTTGCAAGGCAAAAGCAAGTTTGCTATACCTACTGATCAATTTATTGAACTTGTCGATAAACTGTGTGGTGACAACTGTGGAATTTGTGGAACAAGAATTCTGACGATTGTCGCACGCCACCGTCGAACACAAACAAGACTTCAATTGAATAAAGCTGCATAAGCAACAGCTAACAACTTCCCTTGCGGCACCATATCATTTGGTTGCCGCATTTTTATATAATTCAGTTTGTAAAATA
>JBDLSO010000034.1:0-7420 GCA_039799445.1 Candidatus Parcubacteria bacterium
ACATGTGAGTGATACAAACAAAAAATCCCGCAAGGGATTTTTTGTTTGTATCGTAGTCGCCGCCTTAAATGGCTTACGGGGCGAGCTCCAAAACAAATGTCTTATGTGAGTGCAGCCGTAAGCCATTTCAGGTTACGACTGCATACATATATATATTAGCAGAAGATGAAAGAAAAAGGAAGTTTTTATAGTGTGTACTATTTTTTCACATATATCTTCAAAAGACTATATGAATTGTAAGCGTACAATTCACCTCGAAATGAGCACGTTTCGATGCTATTTCTCGTCTCACTCTATCTTTTTTAGTTTATTGAGCATCCACAAACACCAAACCCGCAACTTGCGTTACGGGTTTAATGCAGACATTCGTTTGTTTTGTGAGCTCATCTTGTGCACTCACACATATAGTATAGCAGATAGGAAATAAAAAGTCAAGGGTCTTATGCATGATAAAACTCCGAGACTATGCCAAGCGCGCGCCTAGCTTCTATATACGCTTCTCGTACTGGACACACTCCTCGTCCAGTACAGTCTGTGACACCAAGACGTGCTCTCATCTCTGGGAAATCACAACTGCTTCCCGCGAGAATATTTTCGATATCCTCTGGGCAGGTGATTGGTGAATTGTTGGGTGAGCGACTTTCTGCTCGTTTGTCCAATTCACTTTTCCAAAGCAAGATTACTTCCTGCGGTGATAACGAATGTACCATTGGCTTGCTCCTGTGCTTGCCTAAACTTTCATAAGTGTAGCACAGTTACAATACTATGCAAGCACTTCTGCGGGTGGCGGTTATCGCTTCTTTAGTGATTCTGCTGTCAGCGGTTCATGCTTTTCGAGCCATTCTGGGAATGAGTCATACTCTTCTTCTGGACCAAAATAAAAGCGGATAAGTGCTTTGAATATAGTATCTTCGGGTACTTCGTATTTCTCGGATAGCATGGATACAATTCCTTCAATATAGAATCTTCCTTGTGGATATGTCTGCTTTGCATTCTCTTTTTGTAAGCTCTCTACTATGTTGGTTGGTATATCGCCTGTTCTTTTGAAATACTCTTTGACTATATAGTCTGATATAAGTTCGGTCATTCCTTCATTTAGTTCTATATATGAAAATTCTGCTGGAGTATTTTTTGTTTTGTCCTTGATTCCCTCAGCGAAGCCGATTATGCGTTTCTTTTTTTCTTCGGAAATATTTTTAATTGTGTACTCATCAGAAAACGCGTGTATTTGTTCGTGTATGAATACACGCACAACATCAAAAAGTTCTTTCTCTGGTGAGTCTGGATTATATAGTCTTTGCGTGTTGAGTCTTATTTGTCCACTGTCATTTTCATGTTTTTTATTAACATATTGTGCTCTATCTACTATGTCATGTTCGAGAAAAATAACTTGCTCAATAGGAACTGCCCTATGCACAGCATCTAGTATGTGTCCCTTTTCGAATAGCTCGCTTGCAACCTCTGCTATTGTTTGGGTGTCTATTGTATTTACAATAGCCTCAATGTGGTCATGCATTTCCTGATTTGATGCAACTAGTGCCTCTTTGTTGTTGGTTTGTGCTTCTTGTACTAATGAAAACTTTTCCATATTATTCTGCTGTGTATTCAAATCCTAAATGCTCATAAGCGCGGCGGGTAGCAATGCGTCCGCGTGGGGTACGGTCTAGCAGTCCGAGTTGTAGTAGATATGGCTCATAGACATCTTCGATTGTCGCCTCTTCTTCTGAAAGAGCTGCTGCAATGGTCGAAAGCCCGACTGGACCACCTGCGAACTTGTCTATGATAGTTGTCAGCAATGCTCGGTCTGGACTACCTAGCCCATACTCGTCTATTTCGAGCATACGCAATGTCTCTTTGACTACGTACTCGTTGATTGGAAGTTTGTTGACCTGAGCGTAGTCGCGCGCGCGCTTCAAGAAATAGTTGGCAGTACGCGGTGTATAGCGCGCGCGCTTGGCTATCTCTATTGCGGCTAATTCTTCTATCTCTATGTCGAGTAACTTGGCTGATCTACTCACAATTTCGGCTATATCGCCCTCGCTGTAAAACTCTAATTTGAATGCGCCACCTGAAAAGCGGGATCTGAGTGGTGCAGAGAGTAGTGATACACGTGTTGTGGCTGCTATCAGGGTAAAAGGCGGCAAGTCTAGTTGTATAGTGCGGGCAGATGGCCCTTTGCCGATGATGATATCGAGAGTACCTGACTCCATGGCAGGATATAGTACTTCTTCGATGAGTTTGTTCAAGCGATGTATCTCGTCGATAAAGAGTATATCCCCTGGTGCGAGGTTGGTGAGTACTGCTGCAAGGTCACCGACTTTTGATATTGCAGGCCCTGAGGTGGTTTTCATCTGTACTCCAAGCTCGCGCGCAATCAGATGCGCTAGTGTGGTCTTGCCGAGCCCTGGTGGGCCATAAAACAAAATATGCTCTGGCGGGTGTTTGCGTTCTTTGGCAGCACTGAGTAATAGGTTCAGATTTTGCTTGATCACACTTTGTCCGATATAGTCGTCCCAAAGTACTGGACGTAATGTCTGGTCAAGAAAACGACTATCTTTTTGTAATTCACGCTCGGGCGCTGCCTTGGTATTCATAGATATAGTATATATCAAAATGACAGTAAAAAAAATGCTTCATCGGGTGCAGTATTACACAAAATATCCTTATTTTGTAAAGATATTTACAAAATTGTGTAGTGTGTGCTTGACAAACATATTCTAATCTGATATACTGTATTTAGAAGTTGTGTATAGGTTATATGTCAATTCACCAATCGACAATTGTACTCTCTAAGCAATCTAAGCAATTCTTGCGTTTTTGTATCACTCGCGGACGATATGGTAGCCTCGTGCTTTCTGTCTCTATCCCTAGTTGTGCTACATTTTTCTTGTGTTTTCAAATACAAGGGTTGTTTAGAGAGTATAGTGGTTGATAGTAAGAGTTCCCTTTAGTTTCAAGTTTTAAGACATATGTATAGAGCGGCGCCGTAAGGCGCCGCTCTGTTTGTTTTCCTAAATCTTACACTTCAAGCTCTGCACACTACTCTTCATACATATCAATAACTTTGCTCACCTCTTCGATAGTGGTGAGTCCTCGCAATACTTTGACTACTGCATCTTCTCTGAGTGTTGGTATGTGTTGGGGTACAACTGCTTGTCTTACTTCGCGTTCGCTAGGGTATTCAATAAATAAAACTTCTTCTAGATACTTATCCATAACTATGGCTTCATAGATACCAAGACGCCCCTTGTAACCAAGGTGGCATTTGTCACATCCGCGTCCCCTATAAAGAGTAAAGTCTGGTAGTCCTAACCCTTGTAAAGATTCTGTCTTTCCATTTGCTATCATCGTATTTAGAATAGATTCTAACATTTTTTTCTCGGGTTCTATCGGATTGTATATTTCGCGGCAATGGGTACAGACTTTTCGTACTAGACGTTGCGCTAAAATAATTGAGAGCGCAGAGGAAAGTATCTTTGGATTTACTCCAAGCTCTATGAGGCGTGGTACAGCTCCTGCTGCACTGTTGGTGTGCAAGGTTGAAAGCACGAGGTGCCCAGTGAGTGCAGAGTTGATAGCAACTTTTGCTGTTTCGGAGTCTCGAATTTCCCCTACCATGATAATATCTGGATCTTGGCGAAGTGAGGCTCGCAGTCCTTGCAAAAAGGTGTAGCCTTTCTCTTCGTTAACTTGTGTTTGTGTTATACCTGCCAAATGATATTCTATCGGGTCTTCGATAGTAATAATTTTGTTGTCTTCGTTGTGTACTTTTCGCAGAAAAGAGTATAGGGTTGTTGTTTTACCTGAACCAGTTGGACCAGTGTTGAGTACTATACCGTTTGGTCTATCGATAGCCTTTTGTAGGATATCAAGGAGCTTTGGCTCAATACCCAAATCGTCAAATGATACATTGATATTGTCTGGGTTCAACACACGCATCACGATAGACTCGCCATATGATCCTGGTATCAGCGATGTACGAATCTCTATCTCTGTCTCGCCTATCGCGATAGTAAAGCGTCCGTCTTGTGCATCTTCTTTGATACTGATTTTGAGATGTGAGAGTAGCTTTATACGAGAGTTAACTAGTTTGTATGTTTCAAAATTGAAACTATAAATATCGGTGAGTAATCCGTCCAAACGAAAACGTATTTTGACATCACGCTCTTCTGGCTCTATGTGTATATCACTGGCTTTTGTTGCTAGTGCACCTGCTATCAGTATCTCTAACATTGTAGAGATTTTGTGTCCCTTTGAACCATCTGTTTTTTCTTCTATCAATGCTCTGACATCGCTTGCATTTTGTATGCGGGCGATGATCTCTTCGAGGGCGGCACTGCGTATATCGAGTACTCCCGCTTTGGTCTCTGATGCCATGGACATATCTCTGTAAAATGCCCAAGCACGCTCTAGAGAATTTTTTGAAACCATATACAAAGTGACTTCAAAATTCTTGCGTTCTAAATCTTCGACTAGTTCTGATACACCAGTACTCTCGCTTGAAAGTACCGCAACATATAGTTTGTGCCCTGCTACCTTGAATGCAGCAACGTGCACTTTGCGAGCCACCTCTTCTGTGATAGTACGAAGAGCCTCCATTTCAACCGATGTCGTGGTGAGGTCAATATACGGGAGCCCTCTCCTGTCTGCTAGGAGTTGTACTAGCTCTTCTTCTTCTTTTTTGTATAAGTCTGAGACGCGTGTATTTTGTCTTGATTCATCGAATTCAATCATAGATATAGTATAACATACCCATTGTGTGCAAACTTCCAGCAGACAATGGGTATGTAGAATATAGAAATAAGAATGTAGAATAATAGGCGCCACTTAAAACCCAGATTGCATGTCGAGCATGCGGGCGTAAGTACCGCCAGAGCGAACAAGATCGCCATGTGTTCCCTCTTCTACTATTTTTCCGGCATCAAGTACGATGATGTGATCAGCTTTTTTGACTGTTTGTAATCTGTGGGCAATGATAATCACAGTACGCCCAACAAAGAGTTCATTCATAGCTTTGGTAACACTGTCTTCTGAGAATGAATCAAGAGCAGAGGTTGGTTCGTCTAGTACTATTATTTCTGGATTCTTCAAAAATAGCTTTGCTATGGCTAGACGTTGTTTCTCGCCGCCAGAGAGGCGTACTCCCTTTTCACCTATTTGGGTGTCGAGCCCTTTTTCTGTTTTCCATACAAAGTCACACTCGGCCTTTTCAAGTGCTTGCTGAATATCTTCATCACTGGTTGTATCACTACTTACTGCATAGAGTAGATTCTCTCGAATTGTACCGTCAAATACCATTGGGTCTTGGGTCAAATAACCAATATATGCATAATAGCTTTTGAGTGATATGTCACGTAGATTTTGTCCGTCTATCAATACATCGCCTTGTGTAGGACGCATGTATCCAGTAATGAGTTTGGCGATAGTGGTCTTGCCACTACCAGAGCGTCCAACAAAGGCTACTTTGCTGCCACCCGCAATACTCATCGAGAAATCACGCAGTACATGCTCGCTGTTTTCTCCGTATGTAAATGAAACTGATTTGAGCTCTATGCTACCGCCTGTATGTTTGAAGTCGCTTCCAGTGTTGTAGCCCTGTATATCGGGAGTATTGTCGAGAAATTCCCATAGCTTTTTAATGTCTGGAAAGGAATCCATACCTTGTCCTATAAAGTGAATGAAGCTCCATATCATATCTGCCAACTTATTTGAAAATACTACAAACGTTACCAATAGTGCGGCAGATTCTACTGTGAGTCCGCGTGCGTCATATAGTATGAATAACGCTGTACCCACAAATGGTAACAATAGTACTAGTTGTGCTGCTGATACATTCGCCAAAAACCCCCATTTATCAGATGCAATACCATTTCTAAATTCTCGCATTTTGAATTCAAAAAGTTTTTTTGCTTCTTTTTGTGTATTGTCACTAAATAGAATTTCTATTCGTGACATAATTGTCCGAACTGAATTTGCATTATATTCATTTCGTATTTCTCGTTGCACTAAGTCAATTTTATATTTTTTGATGCGGAAATATATATATGATGTTGTGGTGAAAATAAGAAAAAATATGAATGCTATTATGTATTCAAATCCCATCTTACTCAAAACAATAAGACCAATAGTAATAGTTGAAAATATTCTAATAACATACCATAGACAATCAGTAAAAAATCTAACCCATGTAGCCATACCATTTTCAATTATCGACTGTATTTTACCTGTTCCCTGAGTCTCGAATGCTATGTTGTCTTTTAAAAGTATTCTTGCTCGATATTTTTCTTCCAAGAGAGCATAAAATCTTCGGTGTGAAGACCAGTACCACCCCAACATAAATCTATATCTAATGACAAGTAGCAAAAAGACTATACCGGTTGTTACAAGTGAGATAAGAATAATTTCTTTTGTGTCTTGATTTTGTATTGCTGTCAGAAGAATTGCAATTGTTACTATCGGTAAAATATCATTCAAAAAAGCTTCCAACAAAGCTAAAAAGATTGCTTTTGCTGTCTCCTTCTTATCAAGCAACGCTGGTTCACAAAAGCGTTTTATGAGTTGTATTTGTTTCTGAAACATGTCTCTATTCTATCACACCCGTATGGTACACTATATGTATGATTATTTTAGCCATAGACCCTGGTTTTGAGCGGCTTGGAGTCGCAATACTCTCCAAAGAAGGATCTACTCAGACACTGCTGTATTCAACCTGTGTGCAGACTGACAAGCGATTGGAGTTCTCGGAGAGATTGCTGGCACTTGGTCTTGCTGTTGAAACAGTTATAGCACAATATATGCCAGAGGCTCTGGCTATAGAGGAGCTCTTTTTCACAACCAATCAAAAGACAGTGATGAAAGTGGCAGAGGTGCGTGGTATGCTGATATATACAGCGCGCAAGCTCGGACTCGGGATATATGAATACACACCGCTACAAATAAAGACAGCTATTACTGGCTATGGTCGGGCTGACAAGAATCAAATACAACTCATGGTACATAGGCTCATAGAAGTACCAAGTGGTGCAAAACTTGATGATGAGCTCGATGCTATCGCCTGTGGACTGACTCATTTTGCATATGATACCACTCGTAGGTTATCCACATTATAAATAGCTGGAAGAGCTTGCAAGTTTGTGTGCTTTTTGGTATTTTGTACTCTATTACACACAATACACATATACTATGTCAGACGAAGAAAAAGAAATTGAACCAACAATGGATAACCCAGAAGTAAATGCGGATGCAATCGCTGAAGCTTTTTCTGATGATTCACATATTGATGATATAGATGATGAACACTATTATGCATCTTTGGATGTTGAAGACGAAGATGACGATGATATCATGGATACTAATTTTGAGATCATGAATGATGATAAGAGTTGGTAGTGTATATGGTTTCTTGTAGCTATACAAAGAG
>JBDLSO010000035.1:0-7382 GCA_039799445.1 Candidatus Parcubacteria bacterium
GGTATACTCAACACTCTTCTCAATAAGTAATAAAAAATTAAAACGCCGAGATAGCTCAGTTGGTAGAGCATTTCCCTGAAGAGGAAGGGGTCCCCAGTTCAAATCTGGGTCTCAGCACCAAAATAAAAATCCCGTATGGGATTTTTATGTATTACCAATTGACAGCACCAGGTGTCCAGAAACCATATGCATGATTAAGTCTATTTGGGTCTCTCATTTCAGGATTTTTTGAAATAGCTATTGATATATCGGGTGCATTATGAGCAATGAGTTTATAATCTCTTCCATCTGATCTGTAAATATATGCAAGTCCATCTGTGCAAGTAGCAGTTGACCTAGTATCAATAGGGAGTTTTGTAATAAGTCGCTCTGTAACTAATGCAGGTATATAGTTAGTATCTCCTGTTGCACTGCCGGTTACCCAACAACTTCCATAGCCAGACCATCCATCTCCAGTAAGTGGATACTTGCCGTATTTCACTTGATACTTTGTTAGTGCTAATTTAATCTGACCAAGATCAGCTACACGTTTCAAATAATCACTAGTTTTTTTTGAACTATTCAAATTGACTATAACAATAGACGAGAGAACACCAATTATAGCGATTGTTACCAATAGCTCAACCAATGTAAAACCTTTATTTTTTTTCATATATTATAATGATTTAACTTTAAGCTTGCTTTGTCGTCCTTTATCTATCTTTGGCATTTTGATAATAAGCATACCGTGTTTCTCTATTGCTTCGGCACTCTCAATATCAATCTCATGTGGGAGCATAATAGAGCGACTAAATGTACCCCAGTACAATTCTCTATAAAAGTAATCGTCTTGTATTACTGATTTGTTTGCTTCTCGTTTTCCAGAGAGTGTCACAATATCGCGTGTGATATTGACTTGTATATCCTCAGGACGTACTCCTGCTATCATAGCTTCGATGACCAAATCCTTTTCTGTCTGATACATATCGACAGAGAGTTCACCGTCGAGTTCTTCTTGTGTATCATCCCACGAACCAAATTGAGGAGTAGTAGTATCGTACTCATCATCGGTTATTCTCATAGTGCGACTATCTTCGCGCTCTGGGAACCCACTAGCAATTTTTTGGAAAAATGATTTTTTTTCTTTCATATATTATTTTCTTGAAGCGATTTTTTATGTTGTATAGCGAGATAGTGTAAGCCCTCGATGAGAAGTAAGAATATGATTCCTATACCCCATATGATAGCTGGTACACCAAGTCCACCACCTGTATCCATAATTATAAGATAGTTAAAGAGTGAATGCAATGCAATAGCACAAAATAGTCCAAACAAAAGCGCAATACGTCTCGAAATATAGCCAGCAAAAAATGAATATCCAATACAAATACCTATAAAGCCACTACATAGTACATGCAATATTGAAGCACCAAGAAAACGATATCCTTGTCCGATGACAGCATGTGTAACATCACCTACATGTAATGCTTGATACAAAAAAAGTGAGTTCTCTGCTGCACTAAAACCAAGTGCAGTCACAGAGAGAAACACAAGAGGGTCAGCAGGGCCTTGCATATCTTTGCTATGTGCATCGATAAGCCAGTACACAGAGTACTTGAGTATTTCTTCGATAGCTGCCCATACAATAATGAGTTCCAGTCCAGAGAAAAATGGTTGTGTTATTTTTTGTATGAGTAATACAATGACAACAGACAGTGCCCCGCACAAGAAAGTGACAAAGAGTAATGAGCTTGGTTTTGATTCACAAATATATGTAATATTATTATTCTTGTCAGGCATTTCATAACATTCATCCTGCCGCAACCAGAAAAGTAACCAAATAAGCGTCGGCACAACACCACCAAGCAATGTCATCACCAGAAGCTGATGTTCAAAACCAAATTCTATAACTCTGTGAGTGATTGTGAGTATTATCTGTTCCATGGTTCAATCATAAGTAATGTTTCTTTACCAAGTAGGTTCCATATTTTCTCCGTGATAAAGGGCATAAAAGGATGAAGTACTATGAGTTGCTCCTCCAAAAGTGTGATGAGTAGTTTTTGTGCACTTTCTTTATCCTTGTTTTCCAATATTCGAGTTTTTCTCGTTTCAATTATCTCATCACAAAAAGTATGCCAAAAATAGCTATATATTTTTTCGGAGGCAAGATGCAGACGATACTCTTCTATATCAGTTGTGATATCTTTTTTGATTTCAAGCCAGACATCAAATACACCCCTGTCTTCATCTGTCAATTCAATTGCAGTGGGTGTATAGTCTTGTGTTCTCTCAAGTACAAATCGACTAGCATTCCATATTTTGTTAGCAAAATTTTTGTGATTTTTAATTCTGTCTTCTCCTAATTTCAAGTCATTTCCAGGGCCGTTTCCAACGATAAGTGCCATACGCAGAGCATCTGTACCAAATTTTGTTGATATCTCTCGTGGGTCAAGTACGTTTCCAAGTGATTTACTCATTTTGCGTCCTTGTGCATCACGAACAAGACCGTGCAAGTAGACAGTTTTGAATGGTGTTTCATTGAGTGCATAAGTCGAAAAGAGTATCATACGTGCCACCCAGAAAAAGATAATATCATGCCCTGTTTCAAGTAGGGTAGTTGGGTGAAATTTCTTAAAATCAGCTGTTTCATTTGGCCAACCAAGCGTTGAAAAAGTCCACATACCACTTGAAAACCATGTATCGAGAGTATCCGTGTCTTGTGTATATTCACCAGCATTAAGTGGAGCTTCACCAACTGAGGCAATAGCACCATTTTTGTCATACCATACAGGTATACGATGCCCATACCATATTTGTCTTGATATACACCAATCACGCAGATTTTCTATCCAATGAAAGTATACTTTTTCAAATCTCTCAGGCACAATTTGTGTTGCACCACTTTCTACTGCTTTGAGCATCAATTTTTTGAGAGTAGTTGTTTGTCCAAAATGTGAAAATTCTGTATTAACAGCTACAAACCATTGCTTCATTATTTGAGGCTCTATAATCCCACCAGTTCTCTCAGCGGTTGATATGTTGTGCGTGTATTCTTCTACTCTCTCTATCAAACCCTTCTTTTCTAATTTTTCTACTATGGCATTTCGTGCTGATTGTATTTTCATTCCAGCAAATTCTTCGCCAGCGATAGGTAGTAATTTACCATATGTATCAATTATTTGTTCATAGTCTAGATTGTGCCTCTGTGCAATTTCGAAATCAACTACCGAGTGCCATGGAGTAATAGTCATCACCCCCGTACCAAATTCTGGGTCGACAGAAGTATCTTTGATAATAGTAGCCTCAATAGGTCCGTTGATCCATTCTACTGTCAACTTTTGTCCGTGTGAATACTCTCTAAAACGAATATCATCTGGATGCATAACTACATATTTGTCCCCAAATTTTGTTTCAGGACGAGCTGTACCGATAGTAAATGGACCGTATTTGAAATAATAGAATTTTGTTTTTTCTTCGACATAGACAAGCTCATCATCTGATATAGTTGTCTGTCCCTTTGGATCCCAGTTTACTATACGATGCCCTTGATATATCAGTCCATCATCATACATTTTTTTGAACATTGTACGCACCGCAAGATTGCGATCATCATCCATAGTGAAGGCAAGTCTTGACCAATCCATTGATGCACCCATGCTTTTACATTGACTGAGTATTGTATTTTGACTCTCCATCGCAAATTCGTGTATACGTTTGAGTAACTCATCTCGTCCAATATCATGCCTACTTTTGCCTTCTTCTTTTTGCAACTTCTTCTCAACCACCGACTGTGTTGCTATGGCTGCATGATCAGTACCAGGAAGCCACAGAGCAGCCTTACCATTCATACGATGGAAGCGTGTGAGTGTGTCTTGTATCGCAAGCATAATAGCGTGTCCAGTATGAAGTGTCCCAGTGACATTTGGGGGAGGGAGCACTATTGAGAACGATTCCGTGCGTTCACCAGGAAGATTGTCCGGATTAAAATATCCAGATTCTTCCCATATACTGTATATAGAGGTTTCTGTGTCTGCTGGGTTGTATCCAGTAAGTAACTCTTGTGGTATGTTTTTTTGCTCATTCATATAGTCATATTATCATATGTATACTCTTTTTAACATTTTATTTTTCCTCCACTTCTGATACTATACCTTGATACACACATGGTATTATGAAGAAAAAAATAAGCACTCACCAACAGACGATACTACCTCTTACAGAAAGAGAACCACAAAAACGAGTTGTCAAAGACGAAAGCATACCAGTTCGCTACAAGGTAGGGAAGTCTTTTGCAGGACTTGGACTTTTTGCAACTGAGCATATCAAAAAAGGTGAGACTATTATTCAATACTTAGGTCATATCTTAAACGATGATGAGGCGTGTAAGAAAATCAACAGTATGTATCTTTTTGAAGTAAAGAAAAATATCAACATCGATGGTACGCCACGCTGGAATACTGCACGTTATGCAAACTATTCGTGCGATCCTAATGCAGAAAGTGAAAATAGAAAAAATAATATTTATTTAGTTGCAATCAAAAATATCAAAGCAGGGGATGAGATAACATTTGATTATGGTGAAGAATTTTTTAATGAGCATATCAAACCAAAGGGCTGTAGATGTGGTACAAAAAAATGCAAATCAAATATATAAAAAACAAGGGTTACCCTTGTTTTTTATATAATACTTTTTCTATTTTTGCGAAATAAGACGCAGAGGGTCGTAATCGCTCTTCCGATACTCAAGCCACCATGTGACATACTCTTTCATGTTGTATTTCTTTTTGAAGTATGCAGGAAATGCAGTCTTATCTAGTATTCTAGTCTCAGGTCTTTTTACTGTTACATAATCTAAATAACTTGAGAACTGGTATTTATTCAAAAAGGCTTGTGCTTTTGTTATATCTTTCAAACCTTTTTCTTTCCAAGTCTTGTCTATTATTTTAATTGGGTTCAAATGAATATAGGCAAATAAGTATTGCAAATAAGTATCGTCCGCAATATGCTTGGCTTTGTATGTTCCTTCGAACAATCGACCACTACGTTCATACTTCTTATTAAAGTACATTGCGTATGAAGTTTGTAGCCTATTCATAAAAAGCGAGAGGTCTTTTGGATCTTTTACACGTACCAGTATATGAAAATGATTGGGCATAAGTGTATACGCTCCAATTGAGACAAGTTTTTGTTCTATTGTATGACTAAAGATATCAGTTTCAGATAAACGACAGGGTTGCATAGGGAAGTCACTGAGTGCTGCATACAGTGCCTGTATAAAATAATTTTTATCTTGTGTATCCAAAAAAATAATTCGTTTCTCTACACCTCGATTATAGATGTGATAGTATTCATCTGCGCTAATTGTTATGTTCCGTGTCGCCATATGCAAAGTATAACAAACAAGGGTTACCCTTACAAGGGTAACCCTTGTTTGTACAAATAATTTCATTTTGTGAACGTATAAAAAAAATAGAAAGTTATCCACATTTTTTTTATAAAAAATGTTGTATGTATTTTTATTATCATTCATACTATATGTAGACGCAGATACAAATTGATATACATATGATATGCACGTATGTATGAAGTCGAGAAATTTGTATTGCGATTGATTGATAAGTTTTTAATACAAAAAATTTTATGGCAGTAAAAAAAATGGTAAAAAAAGTTGCTAAAAAAGTAGCACCTAAAAAGGTTGTGAAAAAAGTAGCAAAGAAAGTTGCTAAAAAAGTAGCACCTAAAAAGGTTGTGAAAAAAGTAGCAAAGAAAGTTGCTAAAAAAGTAGCAAAACGTAAATAATATAACGTCTACAAAACCCGCGAGCAATCGCGGGTTTTGTTGTTTTATGTTATTATATAGTTATGAAATTATTGAAATCAATGTTCAAAAATGAACATCAAAAAACCGTTGCAAAATTACAAAGCAAAGTAGCAGAAATCAACGCTTTGGAAAATGAAGTACAAAAGCTTTCTCAAGAAGAGATGAAAGCAAAAACACTTGATTTCAAAGCTCGAATTGCAAATGGAGAAAATATCGACATGCTTTTACCGGAAGCTTTTGCTCTAGTACGAGAAGCAGCCAGACGAGTACGTGGCGAGCGTCATCACGATGTACAACTTATCGGAGGAATGATATTACATAAAGGTGGTATCGCAGAAATGCGAACAGGAGAAGGCAAGACCCTTGTAGCAACACTACCTGCATATTTGAATGCACTCACAGGACGCGGCGTACATATCGTCACAGTCAACGACTATCTCTCGCGTCGTGATGGTGTGTGGATGGGTGAAATATATAATTATCTAGGCCTCAGTGTGAGTGTGATCAATCACCAAGCATCATATCTCTATGACGAAACACATACCACAAAAACAGATGATGCTGAGCGTGACGCTGAGGGTGGTCATCATATAGTACACGAGTATCTTCGTGCATGTACTCGCAAAGAAGCATATGCAGCAGATATTACATATGGAACGAACAATGAATTTGGTTTTGATTATTTACGCGACAATATTGGATACAGTGTTGATCAAGTAGTACAACGACCATTTTACTTTGCTATTGTCGACGAAGTTGACTCAATACTTATCGACGAAGCGCGTACACCACTTATCATGAGTACTGCAGCAGGACAAACCGCTGACTTGTACGTCACATGTGCGAAGGCAGCTGAAAGTCTCAACGAAGGTGCACATTACACCATAGATGAAAAAAGAAAAGCTGTACAACTCACAGACGAAGGTATTACACTTGCAGAACAATTACTCGGTATCACAGACATGTATACAGAAGCAGGTATACGATTCGTACACCACATAGAAACAGCTGTCAGAGCCAAAGCGCTTTTCCTGAAAGATAGAGAATATGTTATTAATGACGGCGAAGTGATCATCGTAGATGAGTTCACTGGACGTATGCAACCAGGACGTCGTTGGAGTGATGGGCTACATCAAGCAGTCGAAGCAAAAGAACATGTCAAAATACAAGAAGAATCTCGCACACTTGCCTCTATCACATTTCAAAACTATTTTAGATTTTATGAAAAGTTATCAGGCATGACAGGTACTGCCGAGACATCAGCCGAAGAATTCCTCAAAGTATACAACTTGCCTGTCACTATGGTACCAACACACAATCCGATTCGTCGTATTGACCACAACGATTTAATTTTCCAAACCGAACTCGGAAAGTGGAAAGCAACCGCAAAGAAAGTAAAAGAGTTGCAACAAAAAGGACAACCAGTACTTATCGGTACTGTATCTATCGAGCGCAATGAATTACTTTCTGATTTCCTCAAAGCAGAAGGAGTCAAGCATGAAGTACTCAATGCAAAGAATCATGAACGCGAAGGAGATATAATCGCACAAGCTGGACGAAAGGGTAGTGTGGTGATAGCGACC
>JBDLSO010000036.1:0-7378 GCA_039799445.1 Candidatus Parcubacteria bacterium
AGAAGAAAAAGAAATATACGAACTCAAAGGCTCTCTGGCTGAGCTCTCTACTATGATTTTGGCTATGGAGAGACGAGAAGAAATACTCAAATCCAGATCTGATCGTATGATAGAAGAGATGAAAGAAGGTTCTGCACTTATCGGTAGTAGTATACTGGCTTTCAATCAAGTAGATCAAAGTACAGAAGTGGAGCTCAAGACTCAAGCAGAGTTATATCGCCAAATTGAACGACTCAAAATAAAACTTGAAGATAGTGGTCTTTCAAATGTATCTGATATCATGAATGAGTACGGTGAAGTAGAGGCTCGTGATTCATTTTTGTTGCAAGAAATTACAGACCTGCGAAATACTAAAATATCACTCGAATCACTGCTCTCTGACCTTAAAATAAAATTAGAACATGAGTTTGAAACAGGTATAGAAAAAATAAATACGCAGTTCAGTATTTTTTTCACTGATATGTTCAGCGGGGGAAGCGCACATCTCATCAAATCAGAGAAAGAGAAAAGAAACAAGAAAAAAGACGACGAAGACGATAGTGTAGGTGAAGAGAGTGATGAAACGGTACAGACTGAACTTGGTATAGAAGTTGCAGTATCACTACCACAAAAGAAAGTACGCGACCTCTCAATGCTCTCTGGTGGAGAACGTGCATTGACTTCTATAGCACTACTCTTTGCAATATCACAAGTTAATCCACCACCATTTTTGGTCTTGGATGAAACTGATGCCGCACTTGACGAAGCCAATGCGCGCCGCTACGGTAAGTCACTACGTAGTCTTGCTAAGCATTCAAAGTTGATAGTGATCACACACAACAGGGAGACAATGAATCAAGCCGATTCGTTGTATGGGGTAACTGTCGGTCGTGATGGTGCTTCGAAATTGCTTTCTGTTAAGTTTGATGAAGCGACTGAATACGCGAAATAACACAAAGAGAGCAGCTCCGTGAGGAACTGCTCTCTTTGTGTTATTTCGCGTAGAATACAGAATTTGGAATATTGAATAAGTATCAATAGTACAGGAGATTATGTAATGAAAACTTTTCATACTTTATCTCCCAATTCTTATTCAAATATTGTTCCACTAGAATAAATCATAACAAGCTGAAATAGATTTGTCAAGTATTTATAATACACCTCTTTTCCTGTATACTAGTCTTTATGAAGCAATCACTACTTTTTACCAAAACCAGTAAAGATACCCCAAAAGACGAAGTATCCAAAAACGCAATATTACTGATGCGTGCTGGCTTTGTGCACAAAGAAATGGCAGGGGTGTATTCGTATTTACCATTAGGGCACCGAGTAATACAAAATATCAAAAAGATAGTTGCAGAGGAAATGGAAGCCATTGGTTCGGTTGAACTCTTGATGTCGAGCTTGCAAGAAAAAGTGGTGTGGGAAAAGACAAACAGATGGGATGATGAGCAGGTTGATATTTGGTTCAAGAGTAAACTGCAAAATGGCACTGAAATAGGATTTGGCTGGTCTCACGAAGAACCGATTACTGCTATGGTTGCAAAACATTTGTCTAGCTACAAAGATTTGCCGATACTTGTACATCAATTTCAAAATAAACTCAGGAACGAAGTACGTGCAAAGTCTGGTGTGATGCGTGGACGTGAGTTTATCATGAAAGACATGTATTCATATGCTGCAAATGAGAAAGACCATATGGATTTCTATGAGGCAGCTACGCAGGCATATACTAAAGTTTTTACTCGGCTAGGACTCGGTGATATAACATATGTAACATCGGCATCTGGTGGTGTCTTTACGAACAAGTTCAGTCATGAATTCCAAACATTGTGCGAGGCGGGCGAAGATACTATCTATGTACATGATAGTAAAAAGCTAGCAATCAATGAAGAAGTATTTACAGATGAAACACTCAGTGCACTTGGCGAAGTACGTGAGTCATTTAACCCGCGTACTGCAGCAGAAGTTGGCAATATATTTACTTTTGGGACAGACAAGACCGAAGTGTTTGGCGCTCGTTTCAAAAATACAGATGGCGTAGAAGAATATGCATATCTTGGTTCATACGGAATCGGTATCTCGCGTGTAATGGGAGTAATTGCTGAAGTTTGTTCTGATGACAAAGGTATCATATGGCCAGAGTCCGTTGCGCCGTTTCAAGTTCATATTCTTTCGCTTGGGTCAGATACAGAAGCAACAGAACTATATACTGAAATGAAAAAAGCTGGCATAGATGTATTGTTTGATGACCGAGATATAGGGGCGGGGAGTAAGCTTGCAGACGCAGATTTGATAGGTATACCGTATCGTGTTATAGTGAGTAAAAAGGCGTTTGACGCTGGTGGATATGAAGTAAAAAAACGCATTGACTCTCAAAGTCATGTTCTCAACAAAGACACTCTGATGAGTATTTTGATATCAAAAAAATATGATTAAAAAAGTATACGAATTATTTTCAAATGACATTGGGATAGATTTAGGAACCGCCAATACGCTGGTGTATTTGAAGGGTGAAGGTATTGTGATCAACGAGCCATCTGTTGTAGCTATCAATACAAAAACAGGAAGAGTGGTTGCGGTCGGTACTGGCGCCAAACAAATGCTCGGAAGAACCCCTGGTCATATCAAGGCAATCAGACCACTTGTAGATGGAGTAATATCGGACTTTGAAGTAACCGAAGAAATGCTTAGTTACTTTATCAATAAAGCGAACAATATCACCAAGCGTGCAGTGCGTCCGCGAGTTGTTGTGGGAGTACCAAGTGGTATAACCAATGTCGAGATTCGGGCTGTACACGATGCGGTGCGTAATGCTGGTGCACGAGAAGTTCATATTGTTGAAGAACCGATGGCAGCTGCTATCGGTATAGACCTACCAGTGCATGAAGCAGATGGTATCATGGTGATAGATATAGGTGGTGGTACAACTGACATCGCAGTGATAGCACTTTCTGGTATTGTACGCGCAAAAAGTCTCAAAATAGCAGGGGACAAACTCAATCAGGATATTATCAGCTATATCAAAGACGAGTTTCGAATACTGATTGGTGAGAAAACAGCAGAAACGATTAAAATGACTATTGGCTCTGTGTCTCCATCTGAAAATATTGAAACAGAGATACGTGGACGCGACCTTGTATCTGGACTACCAAAACAAATCACTATTACGTCACTTGATATACGAGAAGCTATAGTAGGTTCTGTAATGCAAATAGTCGAATCCTCAAAAGAAGTACTTGAAACAACACCACCAGAAGTTCTCTCTGATATTATGCAAACAGGAGTGGTGATTACAGGTGGAGGCGCTCTGATACATGGTATCAAAGAAATTTTTGAAAAAGAGCTTAATATCCCAGTACTCATCGCGCTTGACCCACTTGCAGCTGTTGTGATTGGTACTGGCAAAATACTCGATAATGTAGATCTCTATTCAGACGTGCTCCTGAAACATCACGATGACTTACCTCCAAGATAAAAAAAAAAGACAGGATACTTTTGTTACATATATACTAATATCCGTTGTGATTATATTGGTTCTTTTAGGGGTACAAAAAAGTCAAAGATTTTTTTTCAATTTTGTCGCACAACTGACAACAGTAACTGATTCGACTGTACGCAACATCACTAGCTCAATTACAAATGCAAGCTTGGACAAAAAAGAATTACAAAAAAGAATTACAGCGCTAGAAGCAGAGCTCGAAGTATACAAACAAAAAGAAGGAAGTTATGCACTGCAAGAAATTGAACTACTGAGTTTAAGAAATGCACTGAATGCAACCTCAAGTGGTTTTACAAAAACAAAAGTATCGGTACAAAGTAATACCTCACTATACGGTACAGTACTAGTTGATACAAGTAGACTCAAAACAGTACAGTCGGGCAGTTTTCTGGTAGGCGATAGTGGCTCGCTTATAGGTGAGATAGTATATACAGGTGCAAAAAACACCTCTGTGCAATTACTCGACACTATATCAAATCCGATTCCAGTATTTCTTTTGAACTCGGATATTACTTTGAATGCAAGAGGAAAATCCAGAGGAGTATTGATAGCTGAGGTTGCGAGAGATGCCAATATTGTACTGGGTGATATAGTGGTGCTTTCCAGTGAGAGAGATATTCCAATAGGTACAGTAGTTGAGTTTTCGAAAGACGAAAAGAATCCGTTCAAAGAAGTATATATACGAATGAACGACACACTCAAAAATAGTACAAACTTTTATATATTGCAAAAATAATATGTATCGCACATTAGCACATGTCATTCTGATAGTGAGTATCATAAAACTACCTCTCTTTGTAGTATGTGTGGCTTGTGTCAGTTTTTGTGTGTTTTTCCAGAAGCCGTTTGAAGTACTTGTATATGGTTTTTTATTAGATAGTATTTTCTATTCGGCAAATGGTGCTTTCACGGCAATACCGCTATACACGGCGTACGCCTTGCTTGTATATATTCTTGTAGAACGTATAAAACCATATCTTCGCTATAGCTATATATCATGAAATTAAAAAGGAGCAAAAGAAAAATAGAGATAGAACCAGATGAAATATTTTTGGACTCTTCGAATATTCCTAATTTTAACACACAGCAATTTGAGGGGAGAATGGAGAGAGCTATATCGAGAAATACTGCCATAGGAGTAAGTGTCTGTATTTCTATTGTGTTTGCATTACTCACTGCACGCGCTGCCTATATACAGATATTCAATGGGGAAAAGTTCATGGCACGATCGGAAGATAATAGATTACACAGTGTTCCCATATTTGCCAATCGCGGTGTTATTGAAGATAGAAATGCTGTCCCACTTGCATTCAATGTGTATGCAACAACTTCAAGTGCTGTATCTAGTACAAGCACCAATGAAGTACCCAAAAGAACATATATAAGTGATCCAGGGTTTTCTCATATATTGGGATATGTGAGTTACCCCAAAAAAGATAAATCTGGTGTTTTCTGGCAAGACTCATATATTGGACGTGAGGGGTTGGAAAAGCAATACAATGACGTCTTGTCAGGAACACCTGGGAAAAAGCTGATTGAGGTCAATGCAAAAATGGAAGTGGTGTCATCGAATCTTGTTGAATTTGGAACAGATGGGAAAACAGTTCGAACATCTATAGATAGTAGAATTCAAAAACAATTATATAACGAGATCAAAGCGCTCAGCTCTCGTGCAGGATTTGTCGGTGGTGCAGGGGTTATTATGGATATACATACAGGAGAAATACTTGCCCTGACGAGCTACCCTGAATATGACAGCAACACTATCACCAATACACCAGATACTGACACTGTGCGAGATTATTTTAAACGCAAAGACACACCGCTTTTGAATCGTGCTGTGCAGGGAGTATATACCCCTGGAAGTGTGGTCAAGCCATTTATGGCACTGGCAGCACTTACTGAAAATATAATTAGCCCAGACAAGCAGATATTGAGTACTGGTTCTATCAGTATTCCAAACAGATTTGGTGGCAAAGCAACAGTATTTAAGGACTGGAAAGCACATGGATGGGTCAATATGCGAGAAGCCCTTGCAGCCTCTTCTGATGTGTATTTTTACGCCATTGGAGGGGGGTATCAGGGACAAGTTGGCTTGGGTATAGACAAAATAGATACGTATATGAGACTTTTTGAAATAGAGCAAAAAACAGGTATTGATTTGCCTGGTGAGAAAAGTGGCACAATTCCGACACAAGACTGGAAGAGAGAAAAGTTTCCAGATAATCCAGATTGGAATATAGGTAATACGTATCATACTTCCATTGGGCAATTTGGTTTTCAAATGAGTACACTTGAACTTGTCAAAGCGGTTGCAGCAATTGCAAACGGAGGTACTCTCGTGACACCTCATTTGACACTCGACAGTAGTAGCGGACAAACGTCGCCCAAAAAACAAGTCGAAGGTATCAATCCTGCACATTTGCAAATTGTAAGAGAGGGTATGCGTGAATGTGTGATCAATACAAAACATGGTACCTGCAAAGTCTTGGCAGTGCCTGGGGTACATGTAGCAGCAAAATCAGGAACAGCAGAGCTGGGTGCAAGTAAACAAGAGGTCAATTCGTGGATTAGTGGATTTTTCCCATATGAGAATCCAAAGTATGCTTTTGTGATTATGATGGAACGTGCAAATGTGCACAACCCGTACGGTGCTACTTTTGTGATGAAGGGAACACTCAATTATATGGTGGAACATACACCTGAATATATACAATAAAATGCATTTTGTATTTTGAACAACAGGGATAAAAATTGACAGAGTACATTTTTTATGATAAGTTAAATAAACTAACGATACCCGACCTCTGTCTAAACAATCGAGGGCTTGGGTGTCGGGACCCAGTTCTTTCAAATCAAAAAAGGGAAAAGATGATGACGACTAAAAAGTCTTGATGCCACAGCCAAATGGCGTGCTGTGTACAACAAACAACAACTGACAGACGGAGCCGATGGTTCCGCACAACGCCTTAGCGAAAGCCGTGAGTTCTGGAAAGAACTTGGCGAACTGATTCAAAAGCATTCAGCTACAAATAAGTACGTAGGTGAGGTGGTGTCCTCAGACTACATCTACCCCAAAGAGTACAAGGGTCCGAAACCGATTATGCAGCAGGTGCAAACCATTGCCACTATGTTCGGACTTGATCCATCGCAGGCATTGGAATTTGCCAAAAACCTACCAACGCTTCCCGAAGGTGCCGAAGGATGGTTCGCCATTCCGAAAGTGTCTGCGGTTGCAGAAAAGCATTTTCCGGAAATTGCAGGCATTGCCGAGCAGTATTGCGAAGCAGTGAAATTGGTGCTCGCGTTATTAGCCGACAGCCGTAGCTTTACAAACTACCGCAATGGTGAAATCGTACCAAGTAAACTGCGTCAGCATGCCCGCACCGCCTCATTCCTTGAAAACTTGGAAATGCAGCAACAGGGCGATATCCTGATCATCGCAGTACAGTACGGTATGCGTCACCGTGGCAAATCCGTCAGAAGAGCTAGGGAAACCTTCGCAAGCCACGAATTCGGCTTGGGAGCACTGCATATCGGCTGTATGGCACTGAGCCACCCCGAACGCTACGTCCGCTTCGAAGAATTGGATACAGACTGTGCAGGTGATGAGTTCGCTCCTGATGCCGATGGCGTGTTCTCGAAGGCTCCTTTCTTCAACTTCCATGACGGCAAGCTGAAGTTCGACACCTACGATGTGTCCAATGCCAACGCTCGCTTTGGCTCGGTGTCGGGGTTTGTTCCGCAGAACTAATACTTGTACTTTGTGGTCTTGAGTCTTTTGACTTCTTGATTCTTGAGAGGGTTTGCGAAAGCAAACCCTCTTTTTTATTTAATAAAAAACTTATCCATCGCGCCGCCATGTACTTTGAGATAGTTTTTGATTTGTTTTCTAGC
>JBDLSO010000037.1:0-7186 GCA_039799445.1 Candidatus Parcubacteria bacterium
GAACAAGGTCCGCATCCATATATCGCAAGACATATTGTATTCCTCGATCAAGAAAATGCTCTTTCACTAGTACAACTTGAAATAGCAAATGCTCTAAAAGACAAAAAAGAAAAACTGATTATTGTATTGGACAAAAGTGAGAAAATCTCGACAGAGATAGCAGATCTTGTGTATCAGTTTGTAGGTAAAGGGGGTGAGATACTGTCCTTTAGCGAGTTATATGAAAGTGTCTTTGACAAAATACCAGAAAGTAATCTACATAAAGAATCAATTATTTCGTATATGTATAGCCGCAATAAAGGGTATGATTCTCTCAAAAGAATGATAGACATTTGTATTGCAGCACCTTTGTGGAGTATTTCGCTCGTGCTATATCCGTTTATATATCTTGCAATCAAAATGCAGGACAGAGGACCTGTGTTCTTCGTACATGACCGCATAGGTAGAGGAGGAAAGAAAATACGACTGTATAAGTTTCGCTCAATGAACAGGTCCGATACAAGTGCTACTTGGGTAAAGGACAAAGATAATACAAATAAGGTTACTCGACTTGGATATTTTTTGCGTAAGACACGTATTGATGAATTGCCACAATTATGGAATGTATTGCGTGGTGACATTTCGCTTGTGGGTCCTAGACCAGATGTCTGGGCATTTGGCGAAAAACTAAACTCTCAAATACCATTTTACTCTGTAAGATATGTAGCAACACCGGGACTCTCTGGTTGGGCTCAGACACATATGGACACACCACCCCAAACAGTAGAAGAGACAAAAGAAAGACTTTTATATGACCTGTATTATATAAAGTATCGCTCACTTTTCCTAGATATACTCATCGCACTCAAAACAATCAAAACGCTACTTTCAAGGCAAGGGATGTAAAGCTATCTCATAAGAGACAAAGATAAAAGACATATATTATATGTCTTTTATCTTTGTCTCTTAGAGAAGCAGGTGTTTATACGTAGAGAATATTTTAGAGTATGAAAATATAGAAAAGCGTGGCGCAGGCTTTGCCCGCGCCGCGAGATAAAGAGTTGTATTTCGAATCAAAACAATGAGCTGTTAAGCTTGCTACTGTTTGAATTTAGAATCACAAAATCGATTTTGATAACAAAAAACTAAAAACTCAAAACTACTTACTTTAAACTACCCAAAAGCGTTGACTTCTGGCTTTTAATTTGCTATTATGGGCGACATACCGCTTATGGCGTTGTTTTTGTTTATTAGAAAATTAATTTATTTTGCAAAGTATTTTTGTCCGAGGTAGGTAAAAAGAAATGCTACACATATTATGGCAGTAGAAGCTTTCAATCGTGAAAAACCTCACGTAAACGTAGGTACAATTGGACACGTAGACCACGGTAAGACTACTCTTACCGCTGCGATCCTCAATGTGCTCAATCTTGCTGGTAACACAGTAAAGATGAAAGATATTAGTCAAATTGACTCAGCACCAGAAGAGAAGGCGCGTGGTATCACTATCAACATTTCTCACAATGAGTACGAGTCTGCAACACGTCACTATGCGCATATCGACGCGCCAGGTCACGCGGACTATATCAAAAACATGATCACTGGTGCGGCACAAATGGACGGTGCGATTCTAGTAGTAGCAGCAACTGACGGTTGTATGCCACAGACAAAAGAGCATATCCTTCTTGCAAAACAAGTAGGTGTTCCAAAAATGCTTGTGTTCCTCAACAAATGTGACATGGTGGATGACAAAGATATGATCGAACTTGTAGAAGCTGAGATCCGTGAGGAACTTGGTAAACAAAACTTCGATGAGAACTGTCCTGTGATTCATGGTTCAGGTCTCAAAGGTCTTGAAGCAACATCAATGGACGATCCATGGGCTCAAAAAATCATGGAACTTCTTAACGCTCTTGACACATACTTCCCACTACCAGAGCGTGATCTCGACAAACCATTCCTTATGCCAGTAGAAGACGTATTCTCTATTGAAGGACGTGGAACAGTGGTAACAGGACGTATCGAGCGTGGAGTTATCAAAGTAGGAGATGAAATTGAAATCGTTGGTCTCAAAGATACAATGAAGACAACTGTGACTGGTATTGAAATGTTCAATAAGTCACTAACACAAGGACAAGCTGGAGACAATGCAGGTATCCTCGTACGTGGTATCAAAAAAGAAGACATCACTCGTGGACAAGTACTTGCAAAAATCGGTTCAGTAAAACCACATACAAAATTTGAATGTGAGATTTATGTTCTTAAAAAAGAAGAAGGTGGTCGTCACACTCCATTTATGAATGGTTACAAACCTCAATTCTACGTACGTACAACGGACGTGACAGGTGAAGTAACACTTCCAGAAGGAGTACAAATGGTTATGCCAGGTGATAATACTAAGTTTACTGTAACACTCGTTTCTCCTATTGCTCTTGAAGAACAAGGACGATTCGCAATCCGTGAAGGAGGTAAAACAGTAGGTGCAGGTATCGTTACTAAAATCATTGAGTAGTCTTATCTTTCTGTTAGTTTTCCGACTTTCAGACCCTTGCTCTTTATGACAACAACAAAAACAAACAAAGCAAAAACTACCAAAGAAAATGAAGTACCGAGACTACGTATACGAGTGAGAGCCTATGAATCAAAAGTATTAGATGCATCAGTAAAACAAATCATTGATACTGCACGCAGATACGATGCTCAAATCCAAGGCCCGATTCCACTTCCAACTGAAATCAAAAAGTACACCGTTAACCGAGCGTCGTTTGTCTACAAAGATGCGCGTGAGCAATTTGAAATGCGGATTCACAAACGTTTGATTGATATCATTTCACCAAACCAAAAGACGATTGAAGCATTGACCAATCTCTCACTACCCTCTGGAGTGGATATTGATGTAAAGATGAAATAATATCACATAGTAAGTATTGTGCACATCGCTTTACTTATAAAATACAATATATATTTCTTTCTCAACTCTTCCGATATATTTTCTACAAAAAATATGTCGGAAGCGATTGGGGAACAGAAGTGTAGTTCCCTTACAATTATTAAATAGGTTAGACATATAGAAAGACATGAAATTTATTCTTGCTACAAAATCGTCTATGACCCAATTCTTCGATGCAGCTGGAAAAGTTACTCCTGTAACAATTCTAGAAGTAGCACCAAGTACGGTCACACGAATCAAAACAAAAGCAACCGACGGCTATGCCGCGGTTCAAGTGGGATATGGAGTACAAGATGAGAAACGCATTTCTAAATCAGTAAAAGGGCAAGTGAGTGATCTCGGATTCTTCCGAACACTCAAAGAGTTCCGCGTTACTGAAGAAGAAGCTTCTCACTACACTTCGGGTTCACTTATTACCGTATCAGATTTTGCGGCTGGAGATACTATCTCAATCAGTGGTACTTCAAAAGGAAAAGGATTCCAAGGTGTTGTAAAACGCCACGGATTCAAAGGGGGGTGGGGAGGTCACGGACAAAAGCATTCACACAGAGAACCAGGTTCAATCGGTGGTGGAG
Organism: Candidatus Parcubacteria bacterium; assembly: GCA_039799445.1. Taxonomy (GTDB): domain Bacteria; phylum Patescibacteriota; class Minisyncoccia; order Phycocordibacterales; family UBA5272; genus JBDLSO01. Next base: position 3,505 of record JBDLSO010000037.1, read on the forward strand.
GACGTGCTGGAGGACGTGTGGTAAAAGGTATGAAGATGGCGGGTCGAATGGGTACAGATCGTATCACTGTCAAAGGACTACAAGTCGTAGCAGTAGATGCAACAAATAATATCATCCTAGTGAAAGGAGCAGTACCAGGTGTACGAGGCGGACTTCTCGAAATAAAAGGATAACAAATATATGGAAGCTAAAGTTTATAATCAAAAAGGAAAAGAAGTAGAAAGTATCAAACTTCCAGAAGAACTCTTCGGACTACCATGGAATGCCGACCTTGTTCACCAAGTGATCACAGGTATGCAGTCAAACAAACGTGCTGGTACTGCAGATACAAAAGGGCGAGCAGAAGTAAACGGTGGAGGACGTAAACCATATCAACAAAAAGGTACTGGTCGCGCTCGTCATGGTAGTACACGCTCACCAATATGGAAAGGTGGTGGAGTTACTCACGGTCCACTTGCAGAGAAAAATTACAAAAAGAAAATCAATTCAAAGATGAAAGCGAAAGCTCTTCTGACTATACTGTCTTCAAAATATAAAGATGGAAAAATTCTATTTGTGGATTCTATCACACTCACTGATACCAAAACGAAAGATGCAGCAGAAGTAGTAAAAGCTCTCTCATCTGTACCAACATTCGGACATCTCACATACAAAAAGAAAAACAATGTGACATTATTCTCAGCAGAGAAAAATGATACAACAAGACTTTCATTTAGAAATCTTGAACACATTGCACTCGAAATGGTTTCTCAAATGAACCCAATCGACATTGCAAACTCACGATATATTATTATCGAAAATCCAAAAGGAGCGATAGAGATCCTTTCAAAAAAAATCTCATAATACATTTAACTGTTAACAGTACTTAATTAAAAGTCATGGCTACAAAAAAAACAACACAGGCAGCTGATACAGAAGGAAAGAAAGTTCCTCTCATTCAGAAAGTCCGCATCACAGAGAAAGCGGGTATCTTGAATGGTGCCATCAATGCATACACATTCAATGTAGAAGGTAATGCAAACAAAACAGAACTCAAGAAACAAATTGAGCTCACTTACAAAGTAAAGCCACTGGCTATCAATGTAATGAATACACCCAAAAAGAAAGTATTCATTCGTGGTAAATGGGGAGTGAAAGGTGGCGGAAAAAAGGTCGTTGTGTTCCTAAAAAAAGGTGATAGTATCAACCTTGCATAATCCATATGAAGACATATAAACCAATAACACCATCAAGACGTAACATGGTGACGATAGAATACAAAAAATTCTTGACCACCAGTGAACCACACAAAGCCCTCACAACGGGTATGAAAAGAGGTACTGGACGAAATCACCATGGACGTATCACAACCAATCACAAAGGGGGTGGACACAAGCGCTCATTCCGTGAGATAGACTTCAAGTTCAACAAACACGATGTACCAGCGAAGATCGAGACTGTAGAATACGATCCAAATCGTACCGCATTCATCTCTCTCGTTTGTTACAGAGACGGTGAACGAAGATACATACTTTCTCCTAAAAATGCAAAAGTAGGTGATGTGTTCGTAGTATCGAAAGACGCACCAGTGACTTTTGGAAACAGAACTGTACTTGCACGTATTCCAGTTGGTACATTTATCTACAATGTAGAGCTCAAACCAGGTAGTGGAGCAAAGCTTGCTCGCTCAGCAGGTAACTTCATACAAGTAGTGGCACATAGTGATGGGCAAACTTCACTTAAAATGCCTTCAACTGAAATTCGCAAAGTACAAGATACTTGTTTTGCAACTATTGGTGAGGCTTCAAATGGTGAGCACAACTTGATCAATCATGGTAAAGCCGGAAGAAGTAGATGGCTCGGTATACGACCTACTGTACGTGGTACAGCCAAAAATCCAGTAGACCATCCATATGGAGGTGGAGAAGGAAAACAAGGACGTGGTACAAAGAGACCAAAGACTATGCACGGTAAAGTTACTGGAGGACGCAAGACCAGAACAACAAAGAAATACTCAAACAAAAATATTGTTTCTCGTCGTAAGACAAAACAAAATACCAAATAATTATTATTAACACACACAAATAAAAGAGTAGATTGACTTTCACTTAAAAAACTGCTAGTATTAAGTGCAAAGAGCGAAAAGCTCTCCTTATTGTTTAGACACATGACACGATCTCTTTATAAAGGCCCATACGTAGACGAACGTCTACTTAAGAAAATAGAAGGCAAAAAACCATCAGAAACTGGTCCTATTAAAACATGGATTAGACGAAGTGATATATCACCTGAAATGGTTGGATTTATCTTTGCTGTATACAACGGAAAAATGCATATCGACGTTCTCGTAACTGAGGATATGGTTGGTCACAAACTTGGTGAATTTTCTCCAACAAAGAAATTCGTACGTCATGGAGGTAAGATGCAAAAAGAACTGGATCAAAAGAAGAAAGAATCAGAAATTGCAGCAGCCAAAGCAGCCAAAGCAAGTGCAGGAACTGACACTAAAAAGAAGAAATAATTAATATATGAAAGCAACTCTTACAAATTACAGACAGGCACCGCGAAAAGTTCGCTTGATTGGTGACCTTATAAAAGGAAAGGAAGCTACTCGCGCACTCGCAGAGTTATCTATGCTTGTAAAGCGTGGATCACTTCCAATGCACACACTTCTTGCTTCTGCTATCGCAAATGCACGTCACAATAGTAATCTTTCTGAATCAGAACTATTTGTAAAATCTGTACGAGTAGACAAAGCGGTTGTACTTAAACGTATGATGCCTCGTGCCCGTGGACGCGGCTTTCCAATTCACAAGCACACTAGTCATGTGGTAATTGAACTTGCTCATACAAATGAAGCAGGACCAAAAACAACACTAGGAAAGAAACTAGCTAAACAATCTAAGAGAGCCACAAAATAAAGTTATGACACACGTAGTACACCCTTATTCACACCGTCTTGGAATCATTCGTGATTGGAAATCACGCTGGTTCGCAGACAAAAAAACATACACAGACAATTTGCGCGGCGACGTACTCTTGCGAGAATTCTTGCAAAAGAAACTTCGTGGTATGTACATTTCTTCTATACAAGTAGAAAGAGATCAAAATACAATGAAAGTACTTATTCACACATCTCGTCCAGGTATGGTTATCGGGAGAAGTGGAGAAGGAATGCAAAAAATTCGCGCTGCAGTGATCAAATTCGCTCGTAGCAAGAAAATACTATTTCCAATTGACTTCAAACTAGACGTTGTAGAAGTACAAAATCCAGAGCAAGACGCTGCTATTGTAGCTGCTATGGTGGTAGAAGCACTTGAAAAGCGTCTTCCGTTCCGTCGCGTACTCAAACAAACAATAGAAAAAACTATGGCATCGCGTGGTGTGCTCGGTGCAAAAATCAGCCTCTCTGGACGCCTTGGTGGTGCAGATATGGCACGTAAAGAATCAATCAAAAAAGGAGGTATCCCACTACAAACACTTCGTGCCGATATCGACTTTGCGCGCGATCGTGCAAATATGACATACGGTGTGATAGGTGTAAAAGTATGGATATACAAAGGTCTTGTGTTCGACGAAAAAGCTGCATCAAAACAACAGTCAAATTAATTAAAGTATTCTTATGTTATTCCCAAAAAAGACAAAATATAGAAAATGGCAGACAGGCCGTAAATCTCCTGAGAAGCTAGCAAGACCTGATACA
>JBDLSO010000038.1:0-7122 GCA_039799445.1 Candidatus Parcubacteria bacterium
CACCCAGAGCCGATAGGAGTTTACCTATACGGCTTTTATTTTGTGTTTTAATCTCTCATTATTTTCTATGTTATACTATTCCCATACAGCCATGCGGACATGACCGAATTCTAGAAATAACTTATACTTTAATATAAACCAGACACTTATTTATTACTAAACTCTAAACTAAATTTTATGCTTATACCAACAGTACTTGAAAAAACACAAAACGGCGAACGAGCGTACGATATATATTCACGCTTACTCAAAGAGCGTATTATCTTCCTTGGTGAAGATGTCAATGAACACACCGCTTCCCTCATCGTAGCTCAGTTACTATTCCTTGAAGCTGAAGACCCTAAAAAAGATATTTGCCTATATATAAACTCACCGGGTGGTAGTGTGTATGATGGACTCGCTATCTATGACACTATGCAGCATCTCAAATGTGATGTTGCGACTGTCGGCATAGGTATGCAGGCATCGATGGGAGCATTCTTGCTCTCAAGTGGTACCAAAGGCAAACGAAGTATTCTTCCCCATGCAACTGTGATGATACATCAACCATCTGCCGGAACGCGCGGCAAGGTTAGTGATATGGAAATAGATCTGCGTGAAGGGCTACGCTTGAAGAAATTGCTCAATGAAATACTTGCACGTAACACTGGTCAAAAAGTAGAGACAATCACCAAAGATAGCGACCGCGATAATTGGATGACAGCTGAGGAGGCCAAAAAATACGGCTTGGTAGACACAATACTCAAACCAAAACGATAATATAAAAAGAGCCACAATAGCGGCTCTTTTTATGAAATGCACAGTCTATGTATTTGTGTTACTATAGCATCAGGTGACAAATCGCTCAGAAAGGAGGGGGGTATGGCTACACAAAACGATCCTGAGCAACGGGCAGTTGTACAGAAACTGCTCATTGCAAAAGAGACAATCAAAGAGATGTCCGCTCAGCAAAAATTGGTTGCTGCGGAATATTCAGACGATAAAGATATCGTCTATATCTTGGATATGTTATACGGTGGCGATCGAGAGATTCGTTTGTTACTTATACATAATATACACTCAAGATATTTTGATTTTGAAAGACATCTCTGTTCTAAAAATCAAAAATTGGTTGAAAAATATATACGAGAAAACAAGGGCTTGTATCATTTTGATTTTGCAAAAAAACTCATTGCATACGGTTTTACTGCACTTGTTATAAGAAATATAGATGTATTCTATTTCTTGTATCAATGGAACATTGTTGCATATATTTTGAAATTAAAGAAAGGCATAGTTCTCATAGAAAATTATACATTATTTTCTATGAGAACCTCTCTCCAAAGTGCCGAGATAATAGCTGCACTGATAGAGAAAGGATATAGTGATGATATATTCACCACTAAAAACCTGCCTCAATTCAAGGACCTCAATATTACATTTTTGAAAAAGATGATTGGGCAATACTTAAGTGAATTGAAGAGATACCATGATCCTCTTGCCAAAGAGGTGTTGGGTATCGGCAAGGGCTTAAGCGGCAGCTATTCAAAAAAGACTGGAAGATATCATATATCCAGCAACTGTATAACTGCTGATGCAATTGCGAGCAGAGACCTCGCACTTGATAATGTAGGAAGTTTTGACCAAAAAGCAAGAGATTTCTTGAAAAATCTCGAAATAGTCAATTAGCTCATATCAAAAGCGAGGGTCACACCCCTCGCTTTTTTTTGTGTTATAGTATATATATCCTACACACAGTATTCAGCGCTACAGTCCATGCGTCCCCTTATATTAATTTTTACAGAACGATTATATTCTGAAAGACAGTAACCGTATATTGTTATGACTATATTACTATTATTAGGTATTGCATTTGCTTGTGTGATATCTGTCGGTATTGGATATTATTTGAGACATTTAGTCGCTTTTTCACAAAAAGGATCTATTGAGCTCGAAGTAAAAGACGTATTACTCAAAGCTAGAGCAGAAGCAGCAGAAATAAAAGAAAAAGCTCAAAAAGAATTGAATGCCGCAGAGCAGAAGGCAGATAGCCTACTACACGACGCAAGAGAAGAAGAAAAAAAAATATATCAAGATAAGAAAAAAAGTGAAGAAAGACTGATAAAAAAAGAAGAACTACTCGACAATAGACAAAAAGATATTGAGCAAGAAGTTGCCAGTCTCAAAGAGCGTGCTGAGGAAATAAAACAAATACGCGAAAAAGTAATACAACAAAAAGATGAAGTGGCGAGAGAGCTTGAAGCACTCGCTGGTTTCTCACGTGTCGAAGCAAGAGAATTACTGCTCTCACAAGTAGAGAAACAATGTGAAGAAGATTTGTATTCACGAATACTTAAATTAGAGAGAGAGGGAGAGGCACGGCTTGAGAAAAGAGCAAAAGAAATTTTGGTTGCGTCTATACACAGGCTAGGCAACGCTACAGTATCTGAAACGCTTATCACCACAGTTTCTATACCCTCAGAAGATATTAAAGGTAAAATAATAGGTAAAGAAGGTAGAAATATCAAAGTATTTGAGCGTGCTGCAGGAGTGGAGCTTGTCATAGATGAAACTCCCGGCATCATCACTATTTCTTGTTTTGACCCAACTAGACGACAAATAGCTCGTGTAGCTCTCGAAAATCTGATATCTGACGGACGCATACAACCAGTCAAAATAGAAGAGGCGGTACAGAAAGCTGAAAAAGAAATCAATCAAATACTTCGAAAGAAAGGAGAAGAAGCGATATACGAATGCGGTCTGCTCAATATAGACGAACGTCTGATACCACTTATAGGTAGACTTCATTTTCGTACAAGCTATGGACAGAATGTCTTGCAACACTCTATAGAGATGGCACATATATCTGGAGTATTGGCATATGAGCTTGGGGCAGATGTTAATGTTGCAAAAGCTGGCGCACTCTTGCATGATATTGGAAAAGCGGTCACACATGAAGTACAAGGAACACATGTCGAGATTGGTAGACGTATATTGCAAAAGTTTGGAGTAGACAATCGAATTATTCAAGCGATGCAAGCTCATCATGAAGAATATCCATATGAAACAGTCGAGTCTATTATTGTGCAAGTCGCAGACGCAATATCTGGCGGGCGTCCTGGGGCACGACGTGATACAGTCGAGAATTATTTGGTGCGACTCACTGAACTTGAAAATATAGCTAGCTCATTTGCTGGTACAGATCGCGTCTATGCGATACAGGCAGGGCGAGAACTCAGAGTATTTGTGTCGCCTGATATAGTATCTGATATGCAAGCACATGATATGGCAAGAGCAATCGCTCTACGTATTGAGCATGAGATGCGTTATCCTGGAGAAATCAAAATCAACATTATTCGCGAGACACGAGCAATTACATTTGCGCGTTAAGATTACTCAAAACTATTACTAAAAAACCGCTTTACGCGGTTTGAGTTTTTATACCCATACTATATATATGTAACGTCTTGAAATATATATACTGCGTACGTATTTCACTTTCTTCTTTCTTTTTTTATATAGCATAATCGATTCACCAACTCTTGGTATATTGGGCATGGATATAGAATCGACGATATCTGGTACCGCACGTATTCCCTGTGTCAACAGTTTTACAACACAGCTCCGGCACTCACTATCTCTTTTTGAAAGATCACGTGTGATTAGTATTTTGTGCATGCTTGATTCCTTTCTAAACTGCAAAAAACTATATCACATATATAAGAAAAATCAACTATTGCCAAAAAGTGTAGGTAGTATATACTTTTATGTAGGTTGCTCTGTACATATCGTTTGACGAGTTGTACTGAGTATCCAAATTATTAATAATTTCTAACAGCGTATATGCTCGTACGTACAGCATATACACAAGTACACTATGAACAAGCAAGCACTTGCAGAAGTAGTACACGAAATTGTAGGTGGAACAAAAGTTCAGTCAGAAGGTGTTGTAGAAGCTCTTCTTGAAGCGATGATTAAAACGCTGAAAGCAGGAGGTGAAGTAAACCTTGCTGGATTTGGAAAATTCACTGTAAAACAACGTGATGCTCGTATGGCTCGTAACCCAAAAACTGGTGAATCAGTAAAGGTTGCAGCTACAAAAGTTCCAAAATTTAGTGCCGCAAAAGCACTCAAAGACGCCGTAAAATAGCATCAATAAAAACACCATTGGCACATCCTTGGTGTTTTTATTTTGTATCTGTGGGGAGAAGCGCCGTGAGCTTGTGGTGTAAACTCATGTACGTTTCGGACATATCTTTGGGTATGGTAGGTGAGATAATGTTGTATACTTCTTTTGTAAACCACACTTGCCCCATGAGTGCTGCCCCTTCGAATCTGAGCATTAGCACATCATCTTTTTCTGCATAGCCGTCTATAATACAGCTCATATTATGTATTTTGTCCGCTGCACTGATCAAGTGTGACTGCTTGCTTGCTTGTGCTAGTTTTGCAAGATAGCTTTTTTTGGCTTGTATCCATTTGTCTCGAGGTGAAAGTGTCTCTACAAATTCCCTATCTTCACTAAGCGAAAGGACAATATCTTTTACAGCTGTACCAAAATCACGTTCAAGCATCTCTTTGGTATACTCTGGAATATCTTCTATGGTGTCATGAAGTAATGCCGCAATCAATACATCCTCTTCGTCGGTGTATCTATCTACTATTGCTAACACATGTATCAAGTGTGATATATAGGGTATTTTCTTTTTGCCTATTCGAGTGTGCTCTCTATGCAGTAGCGCTGCTGTATCTATCGCTTTTTGCAGTCTGTCGGTGAGTATCATGATTTCAAGTATAGCATACGAAGTGGGGTATTAGTCACAGGTCGCGAAATAAAAACAAATCACCAGAGAGTAATACTCTCTGGTGATTTGTTTTTTGGTGCGGCGTTAGGGAATCGAACCCTAACCCACTGCTTGGAAGGCAGTTATTCTACCATTAAACTAACACCGCGATACCAAGTACTATAACATAATTCAAAACAAAAATAAAGAAAACCCTGCATGTGTCGGTTGACTTATCGGAATACTCTCTCTATACTATGAAACACGCACGTATATATCGGTGCAAGGGAGGGAATTATGTATACATATAGTGTGGGCAAAGTAGTCATGTTTGCAGACTTTTTGCGTAACGCAAAAACAAACATTCGCCCATATGATGGTGAACCCATACACAGTGTTTGGCGCAGAAATCTGCAAACACTAGGATTTCCTATCAATGAGCAATTCATTGTTGATGGTATTGAAACACTGCCACAGAGCGCAATTGACAAAGGGAGTGCCGAGCACAGGCAAATTTTATCTCTCAGAAAAATTTCAGATGGTGTTGTTATGACACAATCTGTTTCCGCAAGCTGGGTAACCTGCATTCTTTCACTTCCCAATGCCGCGTAATACACGCGGCATTTTTTATTTCACCTCAAACTCTCCCACTACTGGGTTATGATCTGAAAATTCAAAGCCCATATCAATACCAGTCACGCTCACCGCACGCACTTTTGTACTTGTGATAAATCCATCAATAACAGTAGTATAGTTCTGCCCTTTTTCATACGGTCTATCATCACTGCGTACACTAGGTACAGTAGTATCTGCATGCAACTTCCAGCCCTGCGGCAATATATCACTTTCGAAATCTTTGAAGTTCCAAATATATTTGTCATTTGTTGTATGCGTGAACTCAGTATGCCCGAGACGCAGATTGAAGTCCCCTCCTATCACAATGTGGGCACCAGCTTTCTCTTCTGCTTGTGCATATTCAAGCACATGCTGTAATTGCTTTTTTCTTAAGATACCACCAGAATCAAACGCGGAGAAATGAATATTGATAATACACCAGTACTCTGTGCTATTTTCTATTGTGCAATTGGTCACTATTGCACGATACTTTTTGTTGAATATACCAAATGAAATATCGCCATCGCTGGGTAGACTAAGTAACTCATCGCTTTTGATTGCAAGGGTTGAGTATGTCACCAGTCCGTGCATAACACTGAATGGAAACGGAAGCAGACGTGTTTTGATATCTGCAAAGAAAATTTGATTCCATGCACGAAATACTTTGTTCAAGTCTTTGCGGAGATTGACCCAAAAGTTGATGATACCGCCTGTTGCAACCTCCTGTAGCAGCAGAATATCTGCATTACACTCTTTGAGCCAGTTTGTGATACCAAATACATTGCTCTGTGTATCATGCCTACTTGGTGGAAGCCATCGCTCTCCCCCATCGTATTTGAAATCTGAATTCTTGCCAAGTCCTCCATATCCAAGATTCCAAGTCACAATGCGTACCTGCCTCCCTGCTTTCTTTTTTGCAATTTCTATATCTTCCCACATATTTGTATAGTATAGCAGATACTTATAGATAGATGCATCAAGTACATACTTGTATATAGAAAAGACTCTACCTGTTGATAGAGTCTTTTCATCTTTGTTGCACCTATAAGCCGGGTTCTGTACTCTTTCGAGCCATATGTATGTATCTAGGCATGTTGTTGCCAACAAGCTCAAGCGATTCTCTCTTGCTCATTACTGAATCAGGAGTACGATCTTGCACACGAGTACGGATTTTGCCGTTTCAACACATATATTACTATATGTACTCACCCGCTAGGCGGGTGCCTCTGTATTGCTACTTTGGCGTCTCTGTTCGCACCGCGCGGATTGCTCCGTGTGGGTGTTACCCACTACCCTGCTGCATATTGCTATGCGTGTGCCCGGACTTTCCTCACTACGCATTGCTACGTAGCGCACATATGCGGCACAACTCATATGTTATACCATAAAACTTTAATAATCACTATATATGTGCTATACTGTTAAGTATTGTGATGTATGTGCGACATACGTGCAGTATACAAACAGTGCGTGGTGTAACAGCTCACATTCTGCAAAAACATGTAGAGGGTGCCAGCGACTTGTCGCAGCTATATCACAAACTTACAAACACATATCGGGGCGTGGTGTAACAGCTCACATTCTGCAAAAACATGTAGAGGGTGCCAGCGACTTGTCGCAGCTATATCACAAACTTACAAACACATATCGGGGCGTGGTGTAACGGCTCACATTCTGCAAAAACATGTAGAGGGTATCAGCGACTTGTCGCAGTTATATCACAAACTTACAAACACATATCGGG
>JBDLSO010000039.1:0-6963 GCA_039799445.1 Candidatus Parcubacteria bacterium
CACTTTCCACTTCAACACAGTGGCTATCGTAGACGGTACACCTCAAACTCTTTCACTCAAAGGTATACTTTCTGAATTCGTTAAACATCGCACCGAAGTAGTGACTCGTCGCGTACAATTTGATTTGAACAAAGCCCGCGCTCGTGAGCATATCTTGCTTGGACTCAAAAAAGCTCTCGACCATATCGACGAGATTATCAAGCTTATTCGTGCATCAAAAGATACAACAGAAGCACATGCGAACTTAGTGAAAAAGTTTAGTTTTTCTGATTTGCAAGCCACAGCTATTTTAGAAATGAAATTACAACGTTTGGCTGGCTTGGAACGCAAAAAGATAGAGGACGAACTTGCAGAAGTACAAAAGTTCATCAAAAAGCTCGAGGATTTACTCGCACATCCAAAGAAAATTCTTAAACTCATCTCGGATGAACTTACAGAGATTCGCGAGAAATACGGCGATGACAGACGTACCAAAATAGTACAAGGTGGAGTAAAAAACCTCACTGCAGAAGATCTTATCGCCGACACCGATTCTGTACTGGTGTATACATCGGGTGGATATATCAAGCGTACCGATCCAAGTGAATACAAATCTCAGAAACGTGGCGGTGTTGGTGTAGTGGATCTGAACACCAAAGATGAGGATTTTGTAACTATACTACTCAATACTTCGACACATAGTGATTTACTCTTCTTTACCGACAAAGGCAAGGCATATCAGATCAAAATGTATGATATACCAGAAGGTAAACGCGCGACCCGTGGTAAGTCTATTATGAATTTCTTGCAAATTGGTACAGACGAGAAGGTAACTTCGGTACTCCCAATGCCAAAGGATTTAAAAAATCAAAAACTGTCACTACTGATGGTAACCAAGAACGCTACTGTCAAGAAATCAAGTGCCGAGAGTTTCAAAGATGTGCGTCGCAGTGGACTCATCGCTATCTCGCTTGACGATGGTGACGAACTGCTCTCTGCAATGTTTGTACGACCAAAAGACGACATCATCTGCGCGACCCGCGAAGGGCAGTCTATCCGTTTTGCCGAAAGTGATGTACGTGAAATGGGGCGAACCGCAGGAGGGGTGAATGGTATGAAATTATCGAAAGGAGACTATCTCATCAACGCCGACGTTATCTCACCTGAAATGAACAACCCACAATTCCTCGTGATGAGTGAGACAGGATTTGGAAAGAAAACACCGCTCGATGAATACAAGACTCAGAAACGTGGTGGCTCTGGTATCAAGACCATGAACCTCACAGCCAAGACCGGTAAGCTCGCTATCGGAAAAGTAGTAACTGACGACATGAGCGAGCTCATCGCGATGAGTAAAAAGTCTCAAGTAATCAAAACAGATCTGAGCACCATCAAATCAAGTTCACGCAGTACTCAAGGGGTCATCATTATGAAGCCGAGAGAAGGGGATTCACTCGCGTCGCTTACTTGTTTGTAATAATAATAAAAACACCCAATGGGTGTTTTTTTGTATATATTTGTTATACTATACATGCTCACAGACCAATATTGTAAGACCCAGTTATCTGGGTTCTGTCCTAATCATGTACAGCATAGGCATCCTATGAGGAAACATGATTAGTGGCATTTGCTATTGGTCTGTGAGCACCTCTATGGGGTGCCTATTTTGTTATGTACTTCATAGTTTATTTTTATGAAAAACAAACTATATATACTAGCTATTTGCCTATGTTTCCTCCCGATCTGTGTATTTGCAATAAATGTAATAACTGATGGGTTCCAAGTATCTTCGTCACCTCTATCCATAGACGCACATGGAACATGTAAAAGTCTGTCTGCCACTGATGGACAAACATACTTTGTACCAACAAAAACAGATATAGAGTGGCAAGCTTTTATCAACAATAAGCCAGCGGGGATACAAAGTTCTGTTTGTGGGTGTCAAATTGAAAAGTTTCAATGCACAGTCGATCGTGATAGAAAGAATGGAGTAAATCATTCATATATACTTGAAGTAACAAGAAATATAACGAGCAATATAAGTACCTACCAGATACCATTAGGTGGATATAATTATGATTGGAGAACAAATACTAATATTCAAAAGTGTAATAATTACGGTCTTGTAGACACCTCAGGAAATCAAATGTATTTTTCTTGCCCAACTCGTGAAACCGCATACTCTCCAGAAGGGTGTTCGTTCTATGATGTAAATAAAACCACTCCCACCATAGATACTACTTATTCACCTGTACCGAGGTTATGTCCGACTCAACCTGACCCAACACCAGAACCTGACATTCCACCCGAGATAGACTATAGATAATATGTATTATCTATAAAGGGTCTGTAAATCTATATAATCTGAGCACATATAATAAAAACAATAAAAACACCCAATGGGTGTTTTTATTTTTATGCTTTTTTTACCAAATCTGGTCTGATGCTCAGACCTTTCATTTCGGTGCAGACACCAGTAATAGCTTCTACTTTGTCTGAGATTTTGATGTTCTTTATTTTAGTACCTTGCTTCAAGCCTTTTGAAGAGCCCTTTACTTTGATGTCTTTAATCACCAAAACAGTGTCTCCATTTGAAAGCAGGGTGCCATTACTGTCTCGCACTTCAAGCTCTTCTTCTGCCTCTTCATCATGTGTATTCATATTGGCAGTATAGCAAAATTATTTGTTTCGGTACATATTTTTACTATAGTCGCTATTTATAGTATTATGTACAGTATATATGGAAAAAAACACAACAGAAGTAACTATGGAGAAAATAGTCTCTCTTTGCAAGAGACGCGGGTTTGTTTTTGCTTCCTCTGAAATATATGGCGGTATGGCTGGTATATATGACTATGGGCATTATGGGTATTTGTTTAAAGAAAACATCAAAACCGCTTGGATGAATCAGATGTTATATGAACGCGACGATATTGTAGCACTCGATAGTGCAATATTTATGACACCTAAAGCGTGGGTTGCATCTGGACATGTTGGCGGATTCAATGACCCGATGATTGACTGTAAGAAATGTAATAGTCGTTTCAGAGCAGATCATATACTTGAAGAAGCAGGTATCGAAGCTGATAAGGCGACCATTGAGTTTATTAATAAAGAATTACAGAAATTAAAAGATGCAAAAAAGTTGGTATGTGCAAACTGTAAATCGGTAGACCTATCTGAGGCGAAAGTGTTTTCACTTATGGTGAAGTCAAATCTAGGCTCTGTGACGGACGAAGTTACAGACGATAATGTAACCTATTTGCGTCCAGAGACATGCGGGGGTATATATCTTAACTATAAAAACACAATGGACTCAATGCATATGAGTCTTCCATTTGGTATTGTTCAGATAGGGAAAGCCTTCCGTAATGAAATAGCTGCAAGACAGTTCATATTTCGTACTCGAGAATTCGAACAAATGGAAATGCAATATTTTCATACGCCCGGGTCAACACTACCACTCTATGAGTCGTGGAAAAAGTTCAGATATAATTGGTATATAGAGTATGGTATCAAACCAGAGAGTATTCGTTGGTACAAACATGATAAGTTGGCTCACTACGCAAGCGAAGCTTATGACATAGAGTATAATTATGGTTCTATGGGTGGCTTCAAAGAAGTAGAGGGTTTCCACACACGCGGTGATTGGGACCTGTCACAACACGCAAAATACTCAGGGCAGAAACTTGAATATTTTGATGAAAATACAAAAGAGAAGTATACACCACATATATTAGAGACTTCCGTTGGACTCGCAAGGCTTTTCTTAATGTTTATTGACAGTGCATATACTGAGGACAAAACTAATCCTGAAGAGACAAGAGTATATCTTGCTTTTCACCCAAAGCTAGCCCCAGTCAAACTCGCAGTACTCCCATTATTGAAGAACAAAGAGGTGCTCACAAATGCTGCAAAGGATTTATTTATCAGACTACGAAAAGAATTTCACTCTGTCGAATACGACGAATCAGGAAGTATCGGAAAAAGGTATCGAAAGCAAGACGAAATAGGGACGCCATTCTGCGTGACTGTGGATTTCGAATCTGTCGAAGGGGATACCGCAGGGAGTTACACAATCCGCGACCGCGATACTGGTGAGCAAACGAGAGTAACCGAGGAGGAATTGGTTGCAAAATTGAGAGCCGCCTTACAATAGTTTTATTTTGTAGTAATATCTTGTACAGAACACTCACCTCAAACCCCGTGAGTGTGGAGGAATAGTTATGTGGAAAGGTAAATTCGGCTACGAGCCAGAATATGAAGAATCAAAAAGTTTTCTCATACCAATCACGAATTGGGGTAAAATTCTTTTCTATGTATTATTCGTGTTGACAATTTGTGCATGGCTGAACACTTAGCACCAAATTACATATACTCATAGGCGCGCTTCGGTAGAAGCGCGCCTTTTTATGTTATACTTTCAATATGAAAAAAGTATCAACGCAGAAAAAAGTAGTGAATAAAAAAAGTATTAAACCCTACACACTCAAAACTCTTCCAAATGGCCTACGTATCATGACAGTGCCAATGAGTAATCCAACTGTAACAGTACTCACTCTAGTTGAGGCTGGTTCAAAGTATGAAAGTAAAAAAGAAAATGGTATTTCGCACTTCCTCGAACATATGTGCTTCAAAGGTACAGAAAAACGTGTTGGTGCAAGTAATATAGCTCTCGAATTAGATACTCTCGGAACGCAGTACAATGCTTTTACAGGACAAGAGTACACTGGATACTATGCAAAAGGACGAACTTCACAAACAGCGGAGTTGATAGATATTGTATCTGATATTTATCTCTACTCTACATTACCCAGAGATGAAATAGAAAAAGAAAAAGGTGTGATCAGGGATGAAATCAATATGTACGAAGACATTCCAACACGCAAGGTATACGACCTATTTCAAACACTGCTATATGGAGATCAACCTGCTGGATGGTCTATAGCTGGGGACAAAAAGAGAGTCTCGGAATTCACTCGTGCAGACTTTGTACAGTATCGCAAAAAACACTATGTAGCTTCTGCGACGACTATTGTTGTCGCAGGCGATATAGATGAGAAAGAGGTGATAGGGCAACTCAGACGTATTTTCAAGACAGTAAGTCAAGAGAAAAAAGCAACAAAGAAAAAAGTAATACAAAAACAAAATACATCACAACTACTAGTACATAACAAAAAAACAGATCAGACACACATTTTACTCGGATTCAGATCGGTTGATATATATCATCCCGATAATGCTATTATTTCGATGTTAAGTGGTGTATTGGGTGCGGGCATGTCTTCTCGGCTTTTTCGCAAAGTGCGTGACGAAATGGGGTGTGGCTACTATGTAGGTGCCTACAACGATACAACCACTGACACTGGGGTGCTAACACTTCGTGCAGGAGTAGCACCAGAGAGAGCTGTTGAAGTAGTAGAAGCACTACTTGCAGAATGCACTAAGTTAAAGACAGAACTAGTATCAAACGAGGAGCTAGAAAAAGTGCGCTCCATTGCATCTAGTGGATTATTCATGGGACTTGAATCAAGTGATGTCGTTGCTGAATTCTACGGGTCACAAGCAATACTACGCAAAGAGATACTAACACCAAAAGAGGTAGAAGAAAAACTCGCTCAAGTAACAGCAGCAGATATACAACGAGTTGCACAATCTATCTTGACCTCAAAGAATCTCAACCTCGCCCTCATCGGTCCACATATAAACAATGCAGAATTTGAGAAGGTGATGAATGACTATCGATAAAACATAAATAAAAATACGGAGGCTCTGACCTCTGTATTTTTATTTGTGTTTCGGAATATGGAATTAAGAATGTGAAGACCTAGCATTAAGCAAAATTTGACTTTTTGCATTAAATGTGACAAGTTATATGAAGAGCTTATAAGGAGGGCTCATTTATGAACCACATAAGTGATCGATATATACTCAGAGACAGTACAAGCGCAATTTACACAGTGTTTAATCGCTTGAGTAATAGCTTGATTTTTTGCGGAGCATTAGCCAGGACTAGACGCCGTTTTGGTGGCTATGTGTCAGTTACTAACTTAAGCGGTTCGCTTCTTTTATGTTGTGCCATCGGTGATTTCTCTGTAGAGAAGCGAGCGGACTACATAGCCTTTTCACAGGAGAAAGCTGTTCGCCTTGCAGCAAATGCAAGTCATAGCCTTAGTTCGCAGAGTCGGGAGCCTGATCTCATGAAGTTCGGCGGTGCGGTTAAGGGCGAGAATATAATTGTCTCGTTCTCAGGTTGTCCTGAAGAAGTCGACGAACTGATTTCCGTTTTAGTTCTGAGAGAGCTTGATGAGCTCACAAGAGAAAAAGCAAAAGAACTACTGGCTCTTTCTGGTAATTCTTATGCCGAAACGGTTACTTTGTAAATGGTTACCTAAAGACAATAAATCCCGCAGCGAAAGCTGTGGGTTTTTCTTTTTCAAACTTGAAATTGAATACTTAATTTACTATTCACTTTTCTATATTCTATATTTCAGATTCTGCACCCATGATATACTATATACATGTTAAACAGATATTTAACCAAACCATTTGCAATTGTAGGAGACGCAGTAGTACTTTCATTGGCGTTATTGACGGCACTATTTGTACGTGCACAGGCAATACCGCAAGCAAGTTTTCTTGCTGCTCACCTAGATCCATTTCTTTTTGTATTATTCTCTTCAATACTTGTATATTTTATTTCTGGATTATATGACATACAAACCATCACACTCAAACGTATACTCTTCTCAAAACTAGTATATGCACAAATAGCAAATGCCTTTGTCGCTGTCTTTTTCTTTTACTTTATTACCATATGGGGTATCACACCCAAAACAATTCTTGTCCTTTATATTATTATTTCATCTATATATTTAGCTATTTGGAGGACATTTTTGTTTCCACATATTATCGGTACACTCCCAAAAGATTCGGTCTGTATTTTTGCAAATAAAGCAGAAGGTCAAGAACTTTTTGATGCTC
>JBDLSO010000040.1:0-6954 GCA_039799445.1 Candidatus Parcubacteria bacterium
TGTCAATACTGTAGCTAGTTCTTTTACCTTCTTCGTCTACGGTTTTTCTGGCTAGTTGCTTCCGTTCTGACTTCCGCTACATACCCATTTCGCTCTGCTGCAAGTTTCATCAGTTCGTGGGCTATGCTACGGGCAAGTTTTCTGTCTACTGCTGGAAATAGGTTTATTTTTTTGCCATTTACTGTACCCACTTCACGCTCAGTAAGACCTGTAATGATATCCAGTTCAACTAGTCCAAAAATAGCATATGTATATGATCTGTGTATCTCTACATTTTGTATTTGTTGATATGGGAGAATGTGCTCTTTCTTTAAGAAGATACCATGCTTGATATGTAGTGCATGCTCGTAGAAAGTGAAATCATATTGTCGATACAACACAGACGCTCGAAGCAGTGCAATCATAAGTATTGATATATCAATAAGTATAAGCCATAGAAGTATCATATCGATAGTAATATATGAATACTTCACTAAAAGTGTCGTCTCTAGTAGTTGCCTCAAACTACCTGCATACACCAAGTATGTCACGACTAGTGCGAGTAGTAGAAGTGCGATAAAACTTTTGGCGCGAGTGAAAAAAAAGAACCAAAAGGTTTTTCTCCCAAGGTGATATGTTTTGCCGATTGTGAACATATATACAGTATACTATTTGTTAGCATTTTGTATATATGTAAATACCTTTTTACAATCAAGCCGACTTCTTAAACTGAACTGCACAAAACAAAAATAGACCATTTGGTCTATTTTTGTTTATTTGATTGAGTCGATTGTTACTTCGAAATATGGCTGCTTGTGACCGTTTTTCTTGTGATAACGAGACTTTTGAAGATACTTTACAACTACAACTTTATCGTGACGAGCAATGTCCTTGATAGTAGCGGATACTTTTGCACCTGCAATGTATGGCGCCCCGAGAGTTGTATCAGTTCCGTTGTCTACAAGTAATACTTTGTCAAAAGTAACAGCGTCACCGATAGCGAGCTCACCTAGTATTTTCTCTATTTTGATAGTATCTCCAGTAGAAACGCGGTATTGTTTGCCACCTGTTTCGATAACTGCAAATGCATCTTGGTTTTTTGCTACTGTATTCATAGAGTCTAGTATACCGTATTTTGCCAAAAAAAGCAAGAATATGTCTCGCTTTTTACTATTTTCTATTCTTCTGTGTTTGGTTTTTCTAATAGTTCTGGTTCAATACTTATATCACTTTTGCCAGCAATACGAATGATATCTTTGTCGATTTTCTTTAATTCCTTGTAGGCATCATTGTATTGACCCACAGTCGTACCAAGTGATCGCCCTAATTTCTTCATATATTCTTCGTATGCAACCAAGTGCTTTCGCAATTCTTCAACACGTTTTCCTATCTCAACCGCTTTTTCCTCTATTTTGAATGCTCTAAAACCGTGTAAAACAGACATTAAATATGCAGAAAAAGTTGTTGGTGAAACGATAATTACTTTCTTCTCTTGATACGCATAATCTATCAAGTTGCGTGTATTGACTTTGATACTACCAACTTCATTTACAAGTAAGTCATAATATATACCCTCTGCTGGTATGAACATAAAAGCAAATGGAAGTGTGCCTTCGTTTGGTCTAATGTATTTGGCTGTTTCGTCTATACGGAGCTTTAAGTCATTTTTGAATTCCTTTTCAAGTATAGCTTTACGCTCTTCGTCTTTTTCATTCACTGTGCGATTGTAATTATCGAGCGAAAACTTGGCATCAACAGGTATGAATCCTTCTTTTGTTTGTACGATAGCATCGACTATTTTGCCGTCTGCAAATTGATATTGCATCGTGTATTGTGTTGGCGATAGCATACTACTGAGAGTGAGTTCGAGTGATGCTTCACCCAAGTTCCCTCTTTGTTTGCTATGCTTCAAAACATTCTCCAAATTTTGTAGCTGTTCAGTCATACTGAACACTTGTTTGTTGGATTCTTTTACTTCGACAAGTTGTTCTGTAATATCTTTGATCAGTCTTTGTGATTCACCAAATTGTGTAGAGACGGAGTGCTGCATATCTTTGCTACTTTCACGCAATTTGGTATCGACACCACGACCAAATTCATTTATTTCTGTTTTCAAATGAGCAAGCTGATTTTGAAGCATTGTAAATGATGTCTGAGATTGCCTTTCTAAACTTTTTTGTAATTCTACAAAGGCGAGTCGCTCTTCGCTATTGTCATTTACTTTGGTTTTCTTGAAAAGAAGCATTGCGATAAGCAAAGCAAGTAATATAATGATGCAAATAAGTAAAATGGTAACTGTATTCATACTAAAAGTATAGCATAGATTTCTCTCTCTAATTATGGTAAAATCAGAATATATTTAGAACATATTATATAATACACAACTATGCAAGAACAAATAAAAGCAGGAATAAAAGCAGCTATGATAGCCAAAGACAGTGTACGTCTTGGGGTACTTCGTGGCTTATCGGCAGCATTTACAAATGAACTTGTAACCAAGGGCAAAATGCCCTCAGATATGCTGACAGATGATGAAGTCATGGCTGTTATCAAGCGTGAGAGTAAGAGACGTAAAGACTCTATTGATCAATTTACAGCCGGCGGTCGCGCTGATCTCGCAGATGATGAGAAATTGGAGCTAGCAATACTTGAAGAATTCCTGCCAACCATGATGAGTCGCGAAGAAATTGAGATTATTGTCAAAGCAAAACTTGCTGATGCTGGTGAAATTGACAAAACAAAGCTTGGACAATGGACTGGTATGATTATCAAAGAGTTGGCTGGAAAAGCAGACGGTGCCGATGTTAAAGCAGTAGTAGATACATTAGTCGGATAAAGACATACTAAAAGGCAATAAGGTATACCTTATTGCCTTTTTGGTTGACATATTATCTGTATACGATATAGTTATGGTAAGTTGTTCTTTAAAAAGGAGCTTAACATGGTGGCAATCACCGCAGTTCGTATTCAAAAAGTTGCTGCTCTTGCTGAGAGATTGGCAAGAGAAGAAAAATTTGCGGACAAACCACTCATGTATCGAGTGGTGGTCGCGATTGGAGTATACTTTGGAGTTGGTCCGTGGAACAGATCAACTGAGAAAAAAAAATTTTTGGCTAAAACAAAAGCAGCCGTCTGGGCATACATAACAGATGGTACTCTGCCACAACGAAAAAGTCGCACAAGAAAAACTGCAGCACTTGATCCTTATAAAAAGGATCTGAACGATTGGTTGCAAGAAATGTCAGGGACATTGTCTCAAGTGAACCATGACATTTGCCCAATCGACGGCTACCCAACATTCGAAAACGCCGAACCTGATTAGGTTCGGCATTTTTTCTTGATGTACTTCACTAAATAACCTAACACCCAAAACCAGAAGCTAGAAGCTCTTCCTATATTCCCTCTGCTTGTAGTTTTTCGATATACTCTTTTGCTTTATTACTGAGTTTCTTTGGCATTGCTATTTTGAGTATCAGTAGTAGATTTCCTTTTCTATTTCCAATACTGAATCCTTTGCCTTCTACTTTCAGTACATCACCTGTATTACTACCCGCAGGTACTGTGATATCGAGCTTGCCCGAGAAAGTTTCAACTGACACCTTTGTCCCGAGTAGTGCATCGGTAAGACGTATTTCGAGGGTTCGTTCCAAATCGTATCCACTACGCCTCCAAGTCATATCCTTGTCTACTGTAATGCGTATAAAGAGGTCTCCGGACTGCCCACCTGAAATAGCTTCACCTGCTCCAGGTATACGAAGTGAATTACCATTTTCAATACCAGCTGGTACTGGTATCTTGATAGTTTCAGTCTTATCAAGCACGCCAACACCTCGACATTTCTTGCAATTGTGTTCGGGTATTGTTCCTGCTCCATAACAAGTACCGCACTCAGATACTTGATTAAAGTTCCCCATAAATGAACGTGTGATTTTGGTAACTCTACCAGAACCGCCACATGTAGTACATTTTTTCTGTTTGCTTCCTTTTTCTGCTCTAGTACCAGAACATGAATCACACATGCTTGTCTTGTTGATTCGTATCTCACGTTCTACCCCAAAATAGCTTTCACGAAGACTGATATTGATACCCACCTCCATGTCTGACCCGCGTCTCACGCGAGCACCTCCCCCACCACCAAAGAAGTCAGAGAATATATCTCCCATATTACTAAAGTCAAAACCTTCAAATCCTGACGCATCGAATCCGCCAAAACCGCCTTGCCCACCAGCAAATCCTTGCCCGCCAGCTTGTCCGAATTGGTCGTATTGCTTACGTTTACCTGGATCAGAGAGTGTTTGATACGCTTCGTTTATTTCCTTGAATTTTGCTTCTGCTGTTTTGTCTCCTTTATTTTTGTCTGGGTGATACTTGTGTGCTAATTTTCTAAATGCTGATTTTATTTCATCTTGTGATGCTGATTTTTCTACTCCGAGTGTGCTGTAATAATTTTGTGCCATAGTTCTATTTCTGTTTTATTTACAATCCGTATATCCGTGGTCTGATTTCAGTATACAATATAGTATATCAAATTTTTGAACAAAAATAAAAAGCAGAGTGATCTGCTTTTTATTTTATTTTTAGTTCTCGTATAGTAAGTAGACAGAAACTGTTGTATATGAGTTCACTCCACCAGAACAAGTAATTCGATATGTTTGTTTACTTGTCACACTTGTCAAAGTATATGAGCCTGTTTGAGTACCGTTTGGAATATTTTGAATCAAATTATTTGTTGGGCCATACAATGCACAGCTCTGACCTGCTGTGATAGTCCATTCCAACTTGCTTGGTTTTCCTTCTTTTACTATTTTTGGATTTGCTTCAAACTTATTGACAACACTAGTACAATCAAATGGATTGGCAGGTACTGTCTCGCTTGTCCCACAAACTCCGTCTGTGACTTGTACAACACGAGTGGCAGAAATAGGTAGATTGTAGACTGTATTGAGACAGTCAAGTGTATAGCTAAATGATCCTTGTGTAGTAAATACCCCGGTTGATTCTGAGCCTGAAGGCACTGCTTTATTACCCGACCAATTGCCACTTGCAGTACATGTGTTGACATTTGTTGTATTCCAACTCAATGTTTTGCTTTCTCCTACAAATGCATGCAATTCTGGCAACAGTGAGAGTGTCATGGTTAGTGTTGGATCTGGTATGACAATTGGTTCAAGCCACACTTTGTAATTTGATATACCACATATATTGTCATTTGATGATCCGCCGTCTGCACAGTTGAAAGAGAGCCAGCCAAGATTGATATCTCCCCATGCATAGCCTGTTAAGTTATCTATTGCTCTCGCTACTTTATACACTGGACTTGTACTATTTAAGTTGATCCAGCCATCCCACCCCCCTCGATCAGGGTTGGGATCCGTAGGTGAAAAAGCAGATACCACTCTAGCCCATCCAGTAAGCCCGCCAGCATTTAAGGTAGGTCTACATGGTGCGCTTGGGCAGCCTGTATTTTCATTGAAACTTATCCACCCAACGCTATCTGACCATGCATATCCTGACAATGTACCCGAAACAGCTGTAGTAGTTGCCAGATAGTTGGATGTGCTGCAGATATTATTTGCCGTTGGGCCACCATCTTTACAATTAAATGAAATCCAGCCGATTGTATCTGACCACGCATGACCTCTGAGCTCATAATACGTCGCACTTTGTGCTTCTTGTGTATTGCCTTTGAATTTTTCAATAATAAATAGTGATGCAATCAGAACTAATCCAACGACAGCTACAACAATAGAATACAATTTTTTATTTTTCATTTTGAATATTGACCTCATATTATCTATTGGCTTGTTCTAGTAATTTTGTCAATTCTCTTCGCTCTGCTTCAGATTTTGCCTGCAATTCTAATTGTGTTTGTAAGTCGAGAGTGGTATTTGGTGTAGTCGCACTTTCCTTTTTTGCATTTGCTTGCTCCAAATTGCTTTGAACATTTTGAATATCTTTTTCTGTCGTGGTGGAGTATTTATTTGCTTCTTCAAGTTCTGAACTGACATTTTCTATGCGGGCTTTTTGCGCTGCGGGGATAATACTATTTTCTATTTTGGATTTGTTCTGCATGAATACAGGATTTTTGGATATATAGAGATACACCAGAATACACACAAATATAAATAATAGTAATGCGACTACAAAGAAAATTGTTGACTTATTTTTCATACATACAGTATAACAAACACAGAAAAAGACACAACAAAACCCGAAGCTCAATACTTCGGGTTTTGTATGGTAGTTTCTATTTCTCTGCTTCTGTAGTAGTCGTTTCGTCTGTATTGTCTGTTTTTTCGGTATTCTCTTCGGTCTGTGCTGGTTGTTTCATCAACTCTTCGCCTATTTTTTGCATACTGTCTGAGAGTGCGCTTGTACTAGCTTGTATTTCTGACAAAGTACCTCCTGCGTGTACTTTTTTCAAATCTGAAATTTTAGCTTCAACGTCGGCTTTTATTTCCTCAGGTAATTTACCTTCTGCCTCACGTAGTGCTTTCTCTGCAGTGTGCACGAGTGAGTCTGCGTGATTTTTTGCTTCTGCTAGTTCTTTCTTTTCTTTGTCAGCTTCTGCATTGGCTTCTGCATCTGCTTGCATGCGTTTGATATCTTCTTCTGTGAGTCCAGATGAGCTTTCAATACGTATTGATTGTTCTTTGCCTGTTGTTTTTTCACGGGCTTTCACTGAAAGTATTCCATTTGCATCCACATCAAATGTTACTTCGACTTGTGGTATACCACGAGGGCTTGGTGGAATGCCATCTAGTATGAATTGACCTAATGATTTATTGTCGGCAGCCATGCCACGGTCTCCTTGTATTACATGTATTTCTACTGAGGTTTGATTGTCCGCAGCTGTCGAGAATACTTGGCTTTTTGATGAAGGGATAGTAGTATTGCGTTCAATCAATTTTGTCGCAACGCCACCCATCGTCTCTATGCCGAGTGAAAGAGGTATCACATCGAGAAGTAATACAT
>JBDLSO010000041.1:0-6719 GCA_039799445.1 Candidatus Parcubacteria bacterium
ACGCTTGTATTTGTAATTCTATATTCTGTATTCTATTTTCCTACTTCTTCAATACCTTCTTCAAATATTTTCCTGTATAACTTTCCTTGACTCCAACAATGTGTTCTGGACTACCTTGTCCCACGAGAGTACCACCGCCAACTCCCCCATCCGGACCAATATCGATAATCCAATCAGCACATTTCACAATGTCGAGATTGTGCTCAATCAATACTACTGTGTTCCCTTTATCTACCAAGCGATTGAGTATGTCTATTAGTTTACTGATATCTTCATAGTGTAGTCCAATCGACGGCTCGTCGAGTAAATAAATTGTTTTCTCTACATGTGGTCTGTATAGTTCAGATGAGATTTTGACACGTTGTGCTTCACCACCTGAAAGTGTTGTGGCTGACTGACCGAGCTCCAAGTATCCAAGCCCCACTTCGTCGAGGGTTTTTAATCTGTCATATACTGCTGGTATGTCTTCGAAAAAGACAAGTGCCTCCTCGACTGTCATTTTCAGTACATCATAAATACTTTTCTTTTTGTACTTAACCTCAAGAGTCTCTTTCATAAAACGCTTTCCGTTGCAGACATCACACTCTACATATACAGTCGGTAGGAAATTCATTTCAACAGCGATAGTACCATTGCCTTGGCATACTTCACAACGCCCACCTTTGACATTGAAACTAAATCTCCCTTGCTTCCAGCCGCGTAGTCGGGCTTCTTCTGTCTGTGCGAACAAATCTCGAATAAATACCCACATACCTGTGTATGTCGCAGGATTTGAGCGTGGTGTACGCCCTATCGCACTTTGGTCGATGAGTACTGTTCGAGAGAGATATTCTGTACCGGTGATACTTTCACAGTTGAATACTTTTGCAGTACGTTGCTTACGCTCGAGCCTAGCTTGTAGGTTGCGATACAATACCTCGTACATAAATGAGGACTTCCCCGACCCAGAAACACCTGTGATACAAGTGAATTTCCCAAGCGGAATCGTAGCATTAAAGTGTTGCAAATTAAAAATCTTTGCACCAGTAACTTTGATACTTCCTTTGTCAGCATCACGACGACTTGTTGGTACTGGTATGCTCTTCGTACCACGAAGATAATCGAGAGTGACGGACTTGCTTGGGTTGGTCTTGGCGGTTAGCAAGTCTTCAAGATATCCAGAAACGATAACCTCACCACCATGCACACCTGCTTTTGGACCAATATCAACAATATAATCAGACGCGTAGATAGTATCTTCATCATGCTCTACTATGATGATAGTATTTCCTATTTCTTTGAGATGAAGTAGTGTCTGTATCAGTCTATCATTGTCTCGCTGATGTAATCCGATGGTTGGCTCATCGAGCACGTACAATGCACCGACAAGTTGTGAACCGAGCTGTGATGCTAGTCTGATACGCTGCGCCTCACCACCTGAGAGTGTGTTGGCCTTACGATTGAGTGACAAGTAGTCCAGTCCGACACCGAGCATAAAGTCGAGCCTACTTTCTATCTCTTTGATTATCACTTTGGCTATTTCATTTTCTTTTTTGGTAAGTGGTAATTCCGCAAAATACTTCCGTGAGTCCCGAATTGAGAGTTCGGTCAAATCGACAATATTGACTCGCTCGGTATCACTCAGGAACACATTCATCGCTTCCGGACGTAGTCTCTTGCCGTCACATGCTTCACATGCATCAAGCCCTCCAAAGTATTTGGTACCAAGTCCATTACAAGTAGCACATGCTCCATATGGTGAGTTGAATGAAAAAAGTCTTGGCTCTATCTCTGGAAACGAGAAACCGCAGCTCGCACATGAGAACTTCGAAGACACCACACTGACATCGCCGAGCAGGTCGATTTCGACAAGACCCTCTGCTTCTTCAAGCGCTCGCTCTATCGACTCAGAAAGACGTGTTATAGCATCTTTTTGACTAGCTTTATTTCTGAGTTCATCTATACCTATTTCGTCTACCAAGAAAGAGATATCATGTTTCTTTGTTTTTGATAGTTCAATACGCTCGCGAAGTGATACCATCTCGCCATCTACCTTGGCGTGGGTGAACCCTTTACCGAGCATATCATAGAGCAACTGATAGTACTCCCCTTTGCGGCCTCGTACCAATGGCGCAAATATTTTGACAGTTGTTGTGCTGAAACCAACACCAAGTATCTCTTTTTGTACTTTTTTGTAATCTATATGAGCAACTTTCTCGACGATGCCTGCTATGATTTCTTCGTTGGACATCTTGGCAATTTTTGCACCACAGTTCGTACAATATGGCTTGCCGACACGCGCATAGAGTACACGTAGATAGTCATAGATCTCCGTGATGGTTGCAACTGTAGAGCGAGGATTACGCCCTGCTGTTTTCTGATCTATTGATATTGCTGGTGAGAGACCCACTATTTCATCTACATCTGGCTTTTGCATTTGGTTGAGAAACTGTCTTGCATAAGCAGAGAGTGATTCGATATAACGACGCTGTCCCTCGGCAAAAATAGTATCAAAAGCAAGCGAAGACTTACCACTTCCAGACATACCAGTAAATACAATCATCTTATTGCGTGGCATAGAGACAGTCACATTTTTGAGATTGTGTGTCCGTGCGCCTTTGACTATGATTTCGTTTACTTCTTCAATTTTCTTTTTAGAAATACTCATGAGCATATAATAACAGAAAAGCACCTTTTGGGGTAGTATACGCAGTTTTTAGTAGTCTGTTTTGCGTTTTTAGATTTTAGAAATAAAAAAGCCCCGCGCGCAAAGCGCGCGGGGCGAATAATCACACACTGACTTAAATTATCCTTTGATAATTTTTAAGTGCCTTGGAGACTTGTGATCAAATCCAGCAAAAGCCGGTCGTGTGAGATATGCCCCTGTTGCAATATACGCCCACACACCATCCTCATTGAAAGGGGTTACACGCCTCTGTGTCGCAATGAGTAGTCCGCTTGCAACCATTTTTTTCACTAGGTTGTGAACATCTCTTACATCTGAATTTTTTTTAGAGTCTATAGACAGATGTCCTGTATGATACACAATTGATCTACCCGGCTGTATATCCAGCAGTGAATCAGTAAGTGCTTCTACTGATTTGCTTTTTGCTTTTTTTTTGAGCATCTCTTGTACTCCTGCCCTTAATTGAGCAATGTTCTTAATTATACATATTTTGCAATAAAATTCCAGTAAGCGAATATATTTTTGATATTTATTTGATATACGAAAAATTACTATCTACTTTGAACTACAAGCAAAAATCGCGCACTTTGCACGCGAGTGATTCTGTTATATTCTTACAAGTTTTTGATATTATCCTTTCCTTGCTTCAACACACAAAAACATTGGTATTTCATGTCTAGCCTTGTTCTCGGCTTCGCCGCGTGTTCCTTTCTGACTTTTTTTATGCGATATCCACTCTTCGAGCCCGACCACTACAAAGCCTGACTTTGAGAGTAATTTGATATACGTTTGCAGTGGTCTATGAAATGAGTAAGTGTATTTCTTTTTATTTGTATCCCTTTCACCCGGAGTCATGTCTATCTTTATCTTTTTTTCAGACATATATTCATAACTAACCCTGCCTTGTATTTTGAGTTCGTCACTATAATACCAGTCACTATGCTTAGGATTACGAAATGACGGGTGATTGAGTACGCATATAAATCGCCCACCTGTTTTAAGTAGACGTGCAGCCTCATGATATGTCTCTTTGAGTTTTTCGATATTTTGTAATGCGAGTATGCAAATAATAATATCAAAGGTTTTGTCTGCATACTTTGAAAGTAAGTGGCTTTCCGCAACTACATATGTACCTGTCTTATCTTTTTGCTTGGCAAGTTCTACAAGTTCTGGAGCGACGTCAGCACCAACAACATCAGCACCACGCGCACCAAGAGAACGAGTAAAGAATCCTTCACCACAGGCGAGATCTAAAATTTTTGTTTTTGCTACATCGCCAAGCAGACGGTTCAGTTGCGGTTCTATAACGCATACTTGATATGAATCAGTATCAGCAACAACGTTGCCGTACCAATCAGAAACACCACCCCATGATGTGAGTGATTTTTGTGTCTGAGGGTTTTTCTCCGATGCACGTTTTAATCCCTCGGGCTTTTGCAATGCTGCACTGTTTTTGTAATACTCTTGTACTTTGTTAGAAGAGTTCTTTCTGTGTTGTTTCTTTGGGGTTCCAGGTGTTTTCATATAAAGTGACATCAAATTTGCGTTTGCATCCATTATAGTTCATATATCGTATTTGTCCGAATATAGGACGTTCAAACCACGCCCTGTCATGTATGCCGCCTATTGACCAAGCCACTCCAGCATAACCATTTGGGTCACGACCATCAAGACTATATGTATCGTTGAGATATACTGCAATACGCATTGCTTCTTCTGGCGACTCTGTCCATTCTAGTATTTTTTTAGCCCAATACATACGCATAAAACCATGCATCTTGCCGGTACACATCATTTGGTTTTGAGCAGCATTCCAAAGAGCATCGTGAGTATCTGCGTTTTCAAATTGTCTAAGTGAATACATAAACTCACGTTCGTCGTTTCTGTGTTTTGTGTGAGTTTTTTGTGACCAATCAGCAAAACAGAGCGTGTTGTCATAATTGGTATTATACAAGCAAAAGTTCTCCGCAAGCTCTGCACGAACAATGAGCTCTTCGAGAAATGCAGCGGCTGATTCCATACCAGCAGAACCATTTTTGTGAGCATCAATTATATTGGTTGCACTTTTCCCAACCGCTTTGCAAATAGCAAGTGCGATATGTGTACGACTCATAAAACCAAAAGTGATATATGCAGAGAGATTGGACTGCGCATCTAGGTTGGGATCATTACGCTCTACTGCGTAGCCAGGGAGTTTTTTGTGTATAAAATACTGCAAGACTTCCTCCGCAGCTGCACTACCGCCGCGAATCCTCAACTCAAAATCATACTTCTCACTAGCATCCACCTTGCAGTATTTCTCTCGTACTTTTTGCCAATCAGTCGAAGGTTTTGTTTTACTATTTTTCTGTTTCTCTAATTTTGGAATTTCTGTAAGATATTCATCTAGTAGTCTGTGTATCTTTGGGCGTATTGTATATGCCGCGAATTCTTGTTTAGATGAAGTTATCCAAGCTGGTATCACGTTGTGTGCATCAACTTCATAGAACGGCACAGAGCACCTAGATGCATATTCTTGTTTCCATTCTTGATTGCGGCGTAGTGGCGAGAAATCAGTAACTATAGCTCCAACTCCTTCTTCTACTAATTTCTCAATAACTGTAACATCTTCACCATAGCGAAGTTCAAAAGATATACCCAGCTCAGCAAGATCACGCTCAAATTCTTCCAAACCCTCTATCATAAATGTATAATGCCGTACCTTTGCACCGATATAGTCTGGATACATTGCAAACACAACACGCAATTCTGCATTGTGTTCTTTGGCTAATTTTTGAGCTGCAAGAAGTGCATAATTATCCTTCATCCTCAAATCACGTACTGGATAGTACACTATCATACCCCCTCTGTACTGTGTGGTATTTAATTTTCTTGTCCTAATATCTATTTGATTCATTATCGTTGTGGTGCAGGGATAGCACTACCACTACCCAATGTATTTGTATTGTTTGGTGTACCGCTAAAACTATTTCCTGTATTGTATGTGTTCCCTTGCCACGAGCTAGTTGCTGCAGCATTTTTGATTGGATATGTGATAGGAAGTGTGAACCATGCATCTTTTTTAGTGTCGCTGCTTGTATTTACTTTTTCGAATACAACAAACCCTGTTTGTGCATTACCTTGACTGAATTGTGGTGTCACTATAAATGGTACTTGCCCAGTTGCTTTGAGGTCTCCTTGTTGTACCATTTGAGCTACACCTATTTGCTTGCCACCTTCATCTAGAAATCTCGCAGTTGAAATTCCTTGATAAAACCAAGTGGCAGGGGCAAGTCCGTTGATTGGTTCTGATGGAGATACTACATTTCCTCTAAACAAATTACCGAGGGAGATTGACTTCTCTGCTCCAGTAGATGATTGTCTCTTGTCATCATTTTGAGAATTGGTATAAGTGGTGTTACTTGTGCTTGTGCTTTGTCCTAATTTACGTATTTCTGCAAGAGAACTACCAATAGACTTAAATGAGTCAGCGACATTGTATTGTGCAAATATGATTTTAGAAAAATACATGACAAAGAATAGCCCGACAATAAGTAAAATAAGTTTTTGAAAAAGTTCTCCCATAAAGCAGTTTTGAGTAATTAGTTTTTAGTTTTCAGTAATATAGCAGAGATATTTAGTGTATTCTCTTGTCTATATAGTATAAAGAATAAGAGTAAATGTAAATACAGGCGGTCACTTACGTGACCGCCTGATGTATTTTGAGTCATGAAGCAAGGTTACCCAAACTCTTCTTGCTTGTGATCTTCTTGCACGATATCTTCTGCTACTTTGTATAGCATGTTCGAGAAGACATAGGACATAGAGTAGTATACCTACTCCAACTCCAAGTAGGCATGCGATAAGAATCTCGATAAATATTTTCATTTTACTATTCTCCCATAGTTCTAAAAATATTATATAAAAAAATATGAAAAGTCAAGCACCCCGTTATGGTTCAATACCTTGAGAACACTCTCACGTTCTACAATGTATATATGTATTCAATAGACAAACATCTACCAAGAGTAAGAAGAGATATAGCTCTGTATGCCAAGAAACATGGTATACGAGC
>JBDLSO010000042.1:0-6589 GCA_039799445.1 Candidatus Parcubacteria bacterium
TACGGAATTTGGTTCCGATCAAGAAATCTATGAGAGTTTACTTGTGACGCTTATGGCTCTCACGTATGGCCATGATACGTTACCGGAATGTCGAAAAACCAAGATGCCTTTCGGTAAACTACCAGTTGACATTGGTACTTGCACGGGGAGACTTTCGATTCAGGCGTTCGGAGATGACAATGATAGACTTGAATGGTATTACCGGGAGATTTTGGTACAAACTGCATTAGAAATTATCCGTGAGTATCAAAATCACGGGTGTTTAATCGATGTTAACAACTTTCTTTCTGAAGAAGGAGAACATCCTGAAACGCTTGACCGAAGAAAAAGAAGTTCAGTATATTTTGTTGAAGACTTACTGAATTCGATTGCACAGCCGGTTATTTCTTGGGACACTTTGAAATCTTGGAGCCATGACCGTTCTATGTGGAATCCAGAGATATTCATTCCTCGTCCTTTTGACGGGTGGTGGTATCAGGTAACCACTGGGCATGATCGTGCCAAGTTTCGTAAATTAATTGCTGAGAAGTTTTTTGCAAAACTTGGAGAAGTATCTCAGTCGTATGATGCTGAGTTGCACATGTTGCTTCATGAAGGTGATGAAAACTTACTTGAACGACATGGCAATATGGGTGACGCAGATTTCTTTGTGTCTACCGGAGACGAGTACTTCGGTGTTGTGCTGTTTTCACGGCATGCAGCATGGAATGA
Organism: Candidatus Parcubacteria bacterium; assembly: GCA_039799445.1. Lineage (GTDB taxonomy): Bacteria > Patescibacteriota > Minisyncoccia > Phycocordibacterales > UBA5272 > JBDLSO01. The sequence continues at coordinate 712 of JBDLSO010000042.1, forward strand.
GGCCTCACCAATTCATGGCATTCGTTCAGTCTGGGTGAATGAGAAAGCTTGCAATATGAAGGCCGAGTGGCAAAAAGGCATGCAAATAAGCGGCTTATGCATCAAATAAAAACTAACATCTGTTAAGATGGTGTGGGTCACGACTTGTTCGTGACCCACCTTTTTGTTCTCACAACATTTTTTTGTTTGCAATAAAAAGGGTTTTGTAGTATACTTGTATCACTATGGTAGTACGAATGAGACACACACGAGCACACACGGCAAACCGCCGTTCACATCACGCTCTTAAAACAACAAATCTAGTCAAATGCGCAGCATGTGATGCTTTTAGGCAGATGCATACAGTATGTAAAACATGCGGGGATTACAATGGACGCAAAGTACTCAATACTGTTTCAAAAGCAGAAAAAAAACTAGCAAAAGCAGCTCCAAAAGCAAAAACAGAGAAAGTTGTCAAAACAAAAAAAGTAGCTAAAAAAGAAACAAAGCCAAAAGCTACAAAAGTTACTACAAAATAATGTTTTGCACTACTTATATTTTTATTTAGTAATATAGTTACTCACTAAACTGTTCGTTCTTTACACACTATGTCAAATCGTCATCTCTCACGCTCAATTGCACTTCAAACACTTTTTGAATTTGATGTCAGGGATAATTTCACTTTATCTGACGAGCAATTACACGAACGTCTTGTTGCAAATATAGCAGAATTTGCACCTGGGCTTATGAACTTATTACCAAAGCAGCTCCTGATTGGCCTTTAGAGAAAATTCCTAATGCAGATAGAAATATACTTCGTATTGGGTTATTTGAATTACTCTTTCAAGACCATACACAAGTACCTCCAAAAGTTGCAATAGATGAAGCTATTGAACTTGGTAAATCATTTGGTGGGGAAGCCACTGCAAGATTCATCAATGGTGTACTTGGTCGTGTATACAAAGAAATGGGTGAGCCCGGAAAAACAGACACTAGCCCAAAAGCAAAAAAGAAAGAGATAGATATGACAAATCTCCAAACACAGGATTTGATTGGTACTCTTGTATTTGCAAAAAAAGGAGAGACGGTATACGTTGCCCTTGTGCATGATATCTTTGGGCATTGGACTGTACCGAAAGGCAAAATAGAAGAAGGTGAAGAGCTTGAAGCAGCGGTAATACGAAAAGTGCAAGATGAAATAGGTATTGCTGTCGAAGTGTTAGAGAAAATTGGTGAAAATGAGTATATTTCTTCTCATCCAGAATTCAAAAAAATACGCAAACACACACATCACTTTCTATCACGAGCAGCATACGAGCCTCTGAACTTTGTAGCCAAGAAAGGGCTTAACAATGCGAAGTGGTTTGAACTTTCCGAAATAGCAGCACTCAATATATACGACGATATTTTGCCAATCATTGCAAAAGGAATTGAGCGCATCCCAAAAGAATAATATACATAATACAAAATGATAGATGTTAGACCATTTCAAGAAATAATCGGATACAACTTTACAAATATAGAGCTTTTGGAACAGGCGTTTATTCACAGATCATATGTCAATGAGAATCCAAAACTCAAATTTGGTCACAATGAGAGACTCGAATTCCTAGGAGATGCGGTACTTGAGCTTGTTGCTACTAACTACTTGTATGCCAAATTTCCCCATAAAGATGAAGGAGATTTAACAGCTTACAGAGCCGCACTTGTAAATGCAGTACTGATGGGAGGTATTGCCAAAGATATTGGTATGAATGAATATATTTCACTTTCAAAAGGCGAGTCACGAGACACTGGCAAAGCTAGATTGTATATACTTGCAGATACATTTGAAGCTGTCATCGGTGCGGTGTATCTCGACGGTGGATATGAACCAGCAAAAGAATTCATACACAACACTATACTTATCCATACTGATGAAGTGATACGCAAAGGATTATTCAAGGACTCAAAAAGTATGGTACAAGAGAAGGCTCAAGAAGAAAATGGAGTAACTCCAGCGTATCGTGTGCTCAAAGAGATTGGACCAGATCACGATAAACGTTTCACTATTGGTATATATTTTGGTGACAATCTGATAGCCGAGGGAAATGGTAAAAGTAAACAAGAGGGTGAACAAACAGCAGCACAGAATGCTCTAGTGAAAAAAGGATGGATCAAAGAATAGGGAGTAGATTTTTGAGTTTAGTATAAGATAATTCTATACCAATACATATTGAATCTTGGGTATAGAAATTGTATACTTATTATGTTATCAAAACAAATAAATAAAAGACTAAATCCGCCGCGTTTCAACTGATGGTATGCGACAAGATTTTGCAAAATTGTATGGCAGAAAAAGTATTACATAGAAAAGAAAAAAAGAAACCAAAAAAAGAAAAAGAAGCAAAGAAATAAAAGAAAGCGACTAGTATACTAGTCGCTTTTGCTATCTATCTTATACTTCAAAATAATAAGTAGTTGAATTATTTCTACTGGTATGTATACTAATAACAGGAGGTACAATTCCATGAAAAAAATGAGTGCAATCATCGCGATTGCGATTGCGATTGCGATTGTATTGGTGAATTATTTACCAATACCTCAATATCTTAAGGATTTTGTGCTTGGAGTGCTATTGTTAGTGTGCATTCTCAAAGCACTGTTTTGGTACCAAGATGCCAAAAGGCATTTTATACAAAGCGGGGAAACTTTTGACAGATAAAGCGATGCTATGCATCGCTTTTTTTTTCTGTTGTACATATATCACGCATATTAGTTTTTGCTGTATACTGTATATATGTCACAAGATGAAGCACTACATATACTGAAAATGGGTTACAATGTTTTTTTGACTGGACAGGCTGGTACAGGAAAAACATATGTACTCAACACCTATATTGAGTATTTGAAACGACACAAAATCCGTGTTGCGGTCACCGCTAGTACTGGTATCGCAGCGACTCATATAGGTGGTGCAACGATACACTCATGGTCAGGACTTGGTGTCAAAGACGAACTCACAGAAGAAGATATAGACTCGCTTATGCAAAAAGAGAGAGTACACAAGAATTTCACCAATACTTCTGTACTTATCATTGATGAAGTTTCTATGCTCTCTGGCAAACAGTTAGCAGGTGTAGAGAAATTAGCCCGTGCAGTACGTAAAAACAATGAACCATTTGGTGGTTTACAGGTAGTGCTTGTCGGGGACTTTTTCCAATTGCCACCTGTCACCAAAGGGATGCAATTGCCTGAATTCGCATTTGAGCATCCAGTATGGAAGACGCTTAAACTAGCACAGTGCTATTTGACCACGCAATTTCGTCAAGATGATGCTCGGCTCGAGCGAGTGCTTACCAGTATACGAGAAGGCAGTGTCGACGAAGATACTGTGGAAACATTACAAGAACGGATTGTCACCACAATAGATGATACTGACATAACAAAACTTTTCACGCATAATGCAAATGTTGACACTTATAATGAAAAAAGATTAGCAGATATAAAAGTCGGAAGCAAAGTGTATATCATGGAAAGTACTGGTTCGGCTGCTCTTGTAGAAGGACTCAAAAAAGGGTGTCTCGCTCCCGAGCATTTGGTACTCAAAAAAGGAGCACGTGTCATGTTTCTCAAAAATAACTATGAAAAAGGATACGTCAATGGTAGTATCGGACATGTAGTATCTGACAAAGGAAAGTATCCTATTATCGAACTCTTGGACGGGAAGACAATTGAAGCCATACCGGAAACGTGGCAAATAGAAGATGGTGGCAAAGTACGAGCGCAAATAAGCCAAATACCACTCAGACTCGCATGGGCTATCACTGTGCACAAAAGTCAGGGAATGTCCCTAGACGAGGCTGTGATGGACTTGTCGAACTGTTTTGTGGCTGGGCAGGGGTATGTAGCTCTTTCGCGCGTGCGTAGTCTAGAAGGTATCACTTTGCTCGGAATTGGACCTATGGCATTACAAATGGATGAGCGTGTCAGAGACTTTGATCACCGAGCACAAGAGACTTCAGAAAAAACATCTCTTCGACTTGAGTCACTTGAACTTGGCGAAATAGAAGAGAAACAGGCGGCATTTATCCTGCGTACAGGAGGAAGTGTCAAACCAGCAACAGATGAAGAACTTACAGAAAATACACAAAGTACCTATGACAAGACACTTGCACTTGTACTACAAAAAAAGTCATTGAATGAAATCGCAGAACTTCGCTCTGTGACTATTGAGACAGTGCTGAGTCATGTGGAGCGTTTGCGTAGTCTACATAGCGCGCTTGATATAGAATATATGCGCCCCGATGATCTTGATATCGAGAAAATCTGCCACACATTTACAAAACTTAAAACGACCGCACTTGCTCCAGTCAAAAAGAAACTAGGAGATACATTTACTTTTACAGACATACGAATCGCGAGGTTGTTTTTGGAATAAATATATAGTATTGTTAATTTGAGCAAACAGCTCAAAAGGAGGAACAGATTATGCAAAAGAAAAAATAAAGACTGGCATAGCTCTCTTGTTTGAAGGCTCAGTTGAAGAAGTCCAAACTTGGTTTGAAAAAAATTCCAAACAAGTTTTTGATTGGGGAGGTAAAATCGCCAGGCGTTGGGACAAACTCATTGTATTTTATCCCAGGGGCACATTTGGATTTCAACAATGTACCAGAAATGACTAAGTACAAAACCCCACACGTTATGTGAGGGGCTTTTTTTATATTATAACTTTTTACTCACGTATTCTGCTGGGGCATCTGCTAGATATCGCTCTAGTTGGTCGCGCGTGAGTAGTCCTTCTTGCGCGCCTACTTTCTGCACAACACTCATAGAGTTTATCGGTGCGCGTTTGAGTGCCTCTTCTGGACTCATACCGAGAGCGAGGAATGAGACAAATGTACTTGCAAACGCATCTCCTGCACCAGTGCGTTCAAATGGCACGCTTGGGTCTGGGTATGGAGGCATGAAGAAAAGATTGGTGCCATCAAATGAATATGCGCCTTTCGATCCGTCTGTCACAAGTACTACTTTTGGTCCATAGCTCGCTATTTTTTCTGAAAGAGCTCTAACGTCACGAGTGTCGAGTCCTGTGATGATTTGTGCTTCTTCTAGATTGCATACAAATATCTCAGTATGTATATATAAGTCACGTAAAGCTTCTACACCCATCTTGATCTGGAATGTACCAGGCTGGAATGCGAGCTTACTCTCTGGATGTGTTTTTAGATACTCTACTATCTCACCATGGAGATGTGACGCATCCTCACCAAGCGATGAAAGGTAAATGAACTTCGGGTTACCAAAATCAGGAAGACTATAACTATATTTTTCGTGCTTGATAAGTATTGTCCTTTCGTCACCATACCAAAGCACATAGTGATAATTCGTTGGTATACCACTTTGTTTGTTAATGAAAGTCGTATCTACACCGTCGGCTGCGAGTGTGTCGATACAGAGCTGACCGTTTAGATCGTCGCCAGTAGGAGCGACAAGTGCTGCCGACAAACCAAGTCTACTCGCAGATACAGCAGCGTTGGCTGAGTTACCGACACCTGCTACTATTTTGGCATATTCAAAAGGTACTTTGCTGCCGTATTTCATACAGAGCTCGCAAGCTGTACTGTCGACTCGACAGGTTACATGTGCGTCTTCTAGACGTATAAAAGCGTCTACCACCACGTCGCCGATAGCGACAAAATCAAATTGTTTCATATGAGTAATAGTATATACTATTGTTGGAGATTGAGGAATATAAGCACACAACTACTATTGTGTGCTGCAATTTGAACTGTCGGGGCACCAGCTAACAAATCGGGTGCCGTAATCTAATCAATACCTTGAGAACACCCCAGCACTTCATTAGGTGTTTTTAAATTAATACCAAAGTGTAGTCTTTGATTATTGTAGTATGGAATAT
>JBDLSO010000043.1:0-6574 GCA_039799445.1 Candidatus Parcubacteria bacterium
CTGACCTTCTAATCCCCCTGCGCCGACGATTGTGTGTATTTCGTCAATAAAGAGAATCAATTTCCCTTCACTTCTCTCTATTTCTTTCATTATTGCTTTGAGTCTCTCTTCAAATTCACCACGGAACTTTGTACCTGCGATGAGTGAACCCAAATCCAGTGAAACTATTTCTTTTTCTTTGAGTGATTCTGGTACATCTCCCTTTGCAATACGGAGAGCCAAACCTTCTACTACCGCTGTCTTACCTGTACCCGCTTCGCCAATCAGTAACGGATTATTTTTGGTACGGCGTGAAAGTATTTGCATCAAACGCATGATTTCTGTATCACGTCCAATCACTGGATCTATTTTATCAAGCGCCGCAAGCTCTGTAAGATTTCGAGTGAATCTGAGTATTGCTTTGTTTCTTTTCTCAGTATTTTCTTCGCCTGTTATATTGTTAGCACGAAGCTCCTTCAAGATTTCTACCACTGACGCATAGTCAAGTTTGAACTTATGTAATATATCCCTGACTGTTCCAGCTGTATCAAGCATACTCAAGAATATATGCTCCGGTGCAATGAATTCATCTCCGAGCTCCCCAGCTATTTTGCTACACGCTTCAAGTGCATTTGCGAGGTCTGGCGTAATATACATCTGATATGTTTGTGCAGTAACTGTACCGCCTTCTCCATTTTCTATCGATTCAAGCACTGTTTCAGTCAACAGTATTATATCTACTTCTTTCTTTTCTAATATTGAGAGGACTATTGTTTCATCTTGCAAAAGAACCGCTCCAAGCATATGGAGTGGATTCACGTGATTCTGTCCACGTTCTATTGCGAGCTCATGTGACCGTCTCAATATTTCTTTTGATTTTGTTGTAAAATTTTGAAATGGTGGCATGTATGTAATAAGTTAATTTGTATTATGCTTTTCTAGCATTCGAGCTTCTACCACTCTCCAATCTATTGCCTGCATGAATGCATCTATATATGGTGGACGTTTGATTCCATAGTCTGTCATATACGCATGCTCCCATACATCCATGATAAGTAGTATATCTGTGCCTGCAAGCGCTCCCATATCGTGTTCTCCGAACCAAACAGTAAAAAGTCTATCTGATTTTCTATCGATAACCAGCGCTACCCATCCAATACCTCTAGTGAGCCCCATACCTCTCCACTCTGTAAGGAATTGTTCTACTGAACCAAAGTTGGCGATCAGCTTGTTTTCAAGCTCTCCTCCTTTTGTGATACTGGTTAAGTCTTTGGTTATATTTTTAAAATACAACTCATGTAGACGCATTCCAGAAAATTCCCAACCAAAACGACGACGCAATTCATTTGCTATCGGTGAGCTTGGCTCTGCTGTCTGTAATAACTCTGATACTTTGTTTGTGTTAGCTACATATCCGGCATACAATGTGAGATGATTTTGTATCATGGTATCACTGAATCCTGCAAGGCCATTTAAATGATCGAAATTTTTTGCTATGTATTGCATATACTGTATTGTGTAATTATTGATTCTAGTTTGTCGAGGAAATACTGAATATCTGCTTTGCTTGTGTCTCGTCCCATTGATATTCGGATTGTCTGCCTTGATTGTAATTCAGTACCCCCTATTTCTAGTATAACATAGGAGCCGTCCGTGTCTATTGATGAACAAGCACTTTTCGAAGATACTTCAATACCAAACGCAGAAAGCCGTATGACAAGCTCTTCTGCCGAAATACCGGGTATACATATGCTTATATTATTTGGTATTTTATCTGGTATTTCTCCCCACAGAATACTATTTGGAATACGACGAGTAAGCTCATGCACTGCCCATTTTTGTATTTCTTGCAAGCGTGCAGTCTCCTCTTCTCTTTTGTTCTGAGCATATACAAAACTACTTACCAGGCCAATTATAAGTGAGATATTTGGAGTGCCACTGCGAAGTCCACTTTCTTGCCCGCCACCTGTGACTATTGGGTCTATATGCACTCCTGTGCGAGCGTACAGTGCTCCAATTCCTTTTGGACCATATACTTTTGATGCATTGATACTTATCATATCTGCCTTTAATTTAGGGGCAGTTACTAGCACATAATTACCAGCTTGGCATGCATCGGTATGAAGATATGGATATGTAGTATTATTTTTTTCTCTATATTCTCTAACCAATTTCCCAAGTGCTCCCACTGGCTGCACAGTTCCTATTTCATTATTAACGTACATCAACGATATAAGTATTGTATTTGGTTTGCAGGCTTCTATAAAATCGAGTGCACGCACTATACCATTTTTCTTTGGTTTGATATAAGTGACCTCTACTCCCTCTTTTTCAAGAGTCGCTACGGTGTCTAAAACTGCTGCATGTTCTATACTACTGACTATTATATGCGGTATAGATTCTGAGTGCATTCTTCTGTACGCTCCAACAACACCTCTTATTGCAAGATTGTCACTCTCTGTCCCACCATATGTAAAATATATTTCAGGCGCTCTAGCTTGCAACACTCTTGCGAGACGTACTCTTTGTGATTGTAATTCTCTTCGTGCGGCATCTCCGCTGCTATACACACTGCTTGGATTTGAAAAATGTTCCGCATCATATGTATACATCTCTTGAAGTATCATACTGTCAATCGGGGTACTCGCAGCATGGTCTAAATATAGGTTTTTGTGATATTTTTGTATCATAAGTATTATTCTATAATAGCATATTTGGTGATTGTTTTTGGTTTTTGAATTTTGGCTTTTTTCAAATATATCACTAGAAGTCAAAAGTCAATAAATGTGTTATACTATAAGAAATGAAATGGTTATACAGTAAAAAACACCTCTCACACAAGACTCTTGTTTTGGCGCTTTATATTGCAACTATATTCTATTCTTTGCATTATGCAATTGCACTGTACTTGGGATCGCTGTTCCTAGGACAATATATCAATGAAAATCTTGTCGGACTTGTATTCATAGTAATAGCATTTTTAATTATGTATGTGACATTTGAATTGTCACATTTTCTCAATAGATTTAGTAATTATCGGATGGCCCTTATGGCTAGTGGTTTAGAACTGTGTGTATTGGTTGGACTGGCAATAGTAACACAACCAATCTTTGCTCTGATATTATTTATGTTACAACAATTGCTTGTGAGTATAGTATTCCTGTCGCTCAATATATCACTCACTGAGGTATCGAAAAAAACTGAGTTCGGAAGTGTCAGAGGTGCGTATTTCACGATACTCAATCTTGGAATACTAGTCGCGGCATATTTCTCTGGTATTATATTTGGTCTTGGTAATTTCTCTGGTATCTATATCACTTCTGCACTGCTACTGCTCCCTGTTATATATATTATCTACAGGTTTGTTCACAATATTGAAGAACCATATTACAAAGATATATCTTTTTTTGATAGTGTACAAAAAATGTCACAAAATAAAGACTTATCAAATGTTTGGAAAGTGCAGTTTAGTTTGGAGGCATTCTATGTTGCAATGATTATATATATGATTCCATATCTCTCAGAGGTTATTGGTATACCGACAAGTGCGGTACTGCAAGTTATTATGCCTATTGCACTACTTCCCTTTATTATATTCCCATATGAACTTGGTGTGTTAGCTGATACAAAACTTGGCGAAAAAGAACTTATACAAATTGGACTACTTATCGGCAGTATATCGACAATACTCATACCGTTTGTACAAACTGCAAATATTCTTGTTTGGGCAATTATTCTTTTCTGTACCCGTGTCGGAGCGAGCTTCATAGAATCTATGTCTAGTATATATTTCTTTAAGAAAGTTCATAAAGAAGAAGCTGGTATGATAACACTGTTTACAAATGGAGCTCGCTGTGTTGCTCTTGTTATTATATCTATACTTGGTACACTTTTCATAGGAGTACTTGGATTTCCTTCATATACTATATTCATCATTACAGGTCTTGTATTGCTGCTGGGACTCAGATATGCATCAAAATTACAAGATACTCTATAAATATCATGAAACAAGAACCAATAACATATCCAATGCGGATTAATAAATACCTCAGCCTCAAAGGCTTTGCTACAAGACGTGAAGCTGATACATTGATTGGTCTTGGAGTTGTATTTATCAATAACAAAAAAGCAGTGCTGGGTCAGCGAGTTAACTTTGGTGATGCAGTGGAAGTACGACGTGATAGTAGTGCGGCGTATCGTTATGTAGCCTATTACAAACCACGGGGTAGTATTACTCATTCAGCACAAATGGGCGAAGACGACGTTGCGGGCTCATTCAAAAATGAAGGATTGTTCCCTGTTGGAAGATTAGACAAAGATTCTGAAGGATTGCTTATTCTCACAAATGATGGCAGAATCACATCACGCTTGCTTTCACCAGAATCAGATCATATCAAACAATATGTTGTCACTACACAAGAAAAAATACGCAGTGGTATACCAGGTATACTTTCAAAAGGTATGGATACACACCTCTATGGTGCCCTCAAGCCTGCGCACGCAGAGCTCATCGGTGACAATGTCATGACTATTGACCTCTCGGAAGGAAAAAAGCATCAAATACGTATTATGCTCGACGAACTGCACCTCACTGTAAAACGTCTCAAACGTGTCAAAATACTCAATATCAAGCTCGGAACACTCAAATCTGGACAACAACGCGAAATACAAGGTGAGGAATTGAAAAAGTTTTTGTCATTGCTTGGTCTATAATATACGCTGCACTCTATTTGAGTACTATTGTATCTGCTGATCGTTTTATAAATGCTTCACTCTCTAATTGCTCAAGAGCTATTTCAAATCGCTTTGTATCCATCGCTACTATTGTCTGCAATTTACTTTTGGATATTTTACTATGTTTGAGTAATGCTTTCAAAATAGCGCCGCGTGCCTCCCTATTGGAGCCTTTGAATGTTGATTGTTTGCGATAGCTTGCGCTGTTATTATTATTTTTAATCCCTATGCTTTTCAAATAGGAACCATAATCCATAAGTGCAAAATACCAATTTCTATATTCGCTCTTTGGTAATGTCTTTTCAATGAGCATTAATATGTCTTTGTCAGATACATTATCTTGCCCATGAAAAAAATGGTAAAGGAAAATAGTTCGTATGTTGGTTTCTATGAACACCTGTCTAGTCTCAGTTGTAAATGTCTTGATAGCACGTGCTGTATACGGACCGATACCCGGTAATGCATCTAATTCCTCTATACTCAATTCTTTGCACTCTGTATCTGTCTTGTTCTGAAGTATATACGCTATGTGGTGCAAAAACTTTGCACGACGCGCATATCCAAGTCCTTGCCAATACTGCAACACAGTTGCAAAATCGGCCTGTGCTAATACTTTGAAATTCGGAAACTTTTGTATCCACTCTGTGTATTTGGGTATTACTCTTTGTACTTGCGTTTGCTGCAACATCATCTCTGAGACAAGAATATGATACAATTGCGTACTTTGCCTCCACGGTAATTCATTTCTACCGTTTTTCTCAAAATAATTCCATATGAGCTTTTGAAATGCCGCCGTTGTCATTGCTGCATCATATCATAAAACCAAGGCATTTGCCTTGGCTATATGTATTTATTTTGTAGTTTTCTTGGCTACTTTCGCAACAACTTTCTTTGCAACTTTTTTTACTACTTTCTTTGCAACTTTTTTTGGAGCGGGCATTATTTTACTTTTGATAGCTTTCCAATGTGAACTGAGTTCTTTTTTGATTGCTTCTACTTCTGTATTTTCAGTATTCTTTAGTGCCAAATATTTAGCTGATACTGTTTCTACAACATCATTGTAGATCTTGTCATCAATCTCTTTCAATTTTTCAATTTTTTCAAGTACTTCTGCTTTCATCTTGAGTGACCAGCTTGTGAGGTTCTTTCTGTTTTTAGTTGCATCTTTTGAGCCGTACAAAAAGTACACGCCAGCAGCTGCGGCTGCAAGTGCAGCGAGACTAGTCGCTGCGGCTGTTGTATTATTTTCTTTTTTTATTATTTTTTTCATATTTGTGTTATGTATGTATATAGTATACACCACTCTTCGTGGAGTACAATACCTATTTGGACTTTTTCTTTTTTGTACTGCGAGTCGCAGTAGTAAATTGACTTGTTATTTGCGACAGTATTGCAAGACCTATATTGATTGCTCCCTTACTTTTTTCTTTGATACCACTGCGAAGTGCTGAGACATCGGCTACTATATTTTTACCTTCTTCATTTATTTTCTTACTCACTTCATCTAGATTTTTAAGTATACGTATAACTTGAATCAATACAATAGCAAGTAGTGTAGAGAGTACTATCACAGCGATAGTGGTTACAAAAAAGAAAATATTTGATTGTGCTATTTGTTCTATACTCATATAGCTATTGTATCACATGGCTACCAAATTCTTCGTCTTCTATATCTGTATCTGCATCAGTTTTAGTTGCATGTACCCTACCGTCGATATGATTTGCAGGAGCATACACAGTATAGAGTTTTACTACTTCCTCGCCTTTATTGATAAAATTATGTTTTACCCCAGGTGAGACTATGACAACATCACCTGCGCTGCAGATATGTTCTACACCAGCAAGCACGCTGGTGCATATA
>JBDLSO010000044.1:0-6396 GCA_039799445.1 Candidatus Parcubacteria bacterium
TCTTTGCACAGTGCATATATTTCAGCCCTCACTGATACCGCACGCTACTATGGACTACCTTATTCTGATGTATTCGAATTACTACTTCCCAAATCACTTTTTGTGTCTGATTTTTCTATATACAAAAAAGAAAAGCCCAACTCACAACCCTTCTCAGAGATTTGTATAGAACAGTCCAAAGAGGAAGCTATTTTGTATTACAATACATTGATTGCAAACGAGACAACTAAAACCATTTTTATAATTGCTCCAAATATTCAAAGAGTAAAAAGTATACAGAGACAGATAGAAAAAAGATCAGATAGAGATATATATGTACTACACAGTACATTGACGGAGAAAAAACAATTGGCTATTTTAAATCAGATACATAAGGCAGATACGTTTGTGTGCATTTGTACTCCCCAATATCTTTCGCTTCTTTCTGATTCGTCTATCATCTGTATTGACCAGTCAGAAAGTGAACAATATATTTCCTTTGTGGAGCCGCACATTGATTATAGACATTTCATACGTGAATGCGCATTACAAAGCAATAGTACATATATCACTTCTGATATATTTCAAATCAAAAATGAAAATACAGACAAAAAGTATTTGAAACCACTGATTGTAGACATGACGGATTCAGCGTCGGGTTCTGCTCATATATGGCAATCGGCAGCACTGCAGAATATACTTGCAGAATCAAAAGACAAGAATGTATTACTATATGTCCCAAGGCGTGGACTTGCGACAGAAACGCACTGCGGTGATTGCAACACATTACTCACTTGTTCTTGCTCTAATCCTCTTGTGCTTGCAACCCGAGCGACTGGTGTACGATATTACGAATGTCTTGTATGTGCACGTTCATATGATATGTCGGATCAGTACATCGTGACTTGTAAAGGCTGCGGTAGTTGGAATATGAAGCAAATTGGTATCGGCACGGAACTCGTCGCGGACGAGCTCAAAGCAGATGGATATACTGTATTTCGAATCGATAGCGTATATACAAAAACAGAAGCAGCAATTCGAAACACTGTTTCCCTGTTTGAGAATACTCGCGGAACGATACTAGTTAGCACGGACATATCCTTTGAATATCTGACTCAAAAAGTAGACATTGTCGTTGCTGTAACACTTGATTCACTTTTACTCAAAATAAATTATCAAAACGATTTTCAGGTATTGCGTAAAATACGTATGTTGCAGAGTATGAGTATGAGCAAAATACTATTACAAACACGCATACCAAAGCATTCTGTATATACCACCATAGAAAAAACAACACTTACTGAATGGAAAAAAGCGTACGTAGCTGAACTGAATACTTTTATGTATCCGCCTTTTGGAGTCCTGCTTCATATGCGAAAAGTTGGCACTCTCACAGAAAGAGAGCTAGCCGCAATCGAGCACTTTTGTGTTGATGGCACAATACATTCACAGAAATATAGAGCTTATACAACGGTTACTGTACATTTTAGCAAAGAAGTATGGCAAGAAAATTCAATGTACATACTATATGAACTCAGAAAGATATTAACAAAATCTTTTAGTATAACAGTAGAATAATTTTTACTAGACTTTGTAATTGTGATATTCTGATATATATGAAAATCGTTCAAAATGGAGAGCATCCAGCACTGAGGCAAGAAGCACAGAAAGTGCCGAGAGAGTTGTTTGGTACAGAAAAGCTCAAAGAAATACTCAAAGAGCTCTTTGAGTTACTTGCAAATGAAGAAGATGGTGTAGCGATTGCCGCTCCCCAAGTAGGTATTGGGTATCAAATATTTGTTGTTTCGCCTGCTATTTTGAAGAATAAATCTGAAAAACATCGAGTGTATATCAATCCAAAGATAACAAAGCGTTCACAAGAAAAGAAATATATGGACGAAGGTTGTCTCTCTGTACGTTGGCTATATGGGCAAGTGTTGCGTCATACACGAGTAACAATCACAGCATATGATGAGAATGGCGTAAAGTTTGAACGTGGTGCGACAGGTATACTCGCGCATATATTTCAGCACGAAACCGACCATTTGCTCGGTACATTATTCATCGATAAAGCTATCAATCTACAGAGACTCTCGGACGAGGATATTGAAATAATGAAACAAAAAAATGAAAAAAATTAATGAACTCAAAATTGTATTTTTTGGTACTGGTCCGCTAGCAGAGTCAGCTTTGACTACCTTGATTGAAAGCGGTATATCTATTTCGTATCTGATTACAAAACCAGACAGACCCGTTGGAAGAAAACAAGAGATAGAGTCGCCTCATATCAAACATATTGCCGAATCTTTTGGTATTCCTACACTGCAACCAGAGTCGATTAAAAAAGAAATACCTGCCGAACTACTTGTAGAAGAATTTGATTTGTTCATTGTTGCCTCGTACGGAAATTTGATTCCAGATGCTGTTTTAGATATACCTATTTTTGGAACACTCAATATACATCCGTCGCTCTTGCCTCTCTATCGCGGACCAACACCGATAGAGACTGCGCTTAAAAATGGAGACAAAACATTTGGTATCAGTATTATGTTCCTAGACGATAAGGTAGATCATGGCCCGATACTAGCACAAAAAGTATTATATGCATTTGATGAAATACAAGAAGGAGTTTCAGAGGATTTCGAAAGACTAGCAGGAGTATATGGAGCAAGTATGCTCGTAGATGGGCTACTCGAAGATTTTGTTGGTGGTGCTATTTCGGTCGCCCCCCAAGATCACGCCCTCGCTACTTTTACAAAGAAATTTACAAAAGAAGATGGGCTGGTCTCACTCTCGGATTCACCAGAACATATGATGAACGTGTACAGAGCCTGCACTCCTTGGCCAGGTTGTTATTTTATTCATACTCATCACGATACTCAAATACGAGTCAAAATAAATGAGATGAAGTATATTGAACAAGTGCCAACGATAACAATAGTCACCCCAGAAGGCAAAAAACAAATGTCGTGGAAATCATTTCAAAACGGGTATATGAAATGAGGGCAGAATACAGAATCCGGAATATTGAATGTAATTATTTGATATATACGATACGATATGATATGTAGAGATGCAGTCTCTTAAAAATAACTATGCTAGTTTGCTTTATACATAATATAAAAACGCCCCTAGGGCGTTTTTATATTGATTATTTAAGTGTAGCTTTTTGTATAGTTACGTTTTCGGTTGGTTTGTCTTGGGAATCTGTTGCGACATTTTCAATTGCAAGTACTGTATCGAGTCCAGATACTACTTTTCCAAACACAGTATAGCTTGGTGGAAGTGGTGCATTTGCAGCTGAGACAATGAAGAATTGGCTACCATTTGTATTTGGGCCGGCATTTGCCATAGCGAGTGTTCCTTGAAGATAAGTCTCTTTACCAGTCAATTCATCGTTGAACTTGTACCCTGGACCACCTGTACCCCAAAGGCTTTTAAGCGATTCATCTTTTGATTGCGGATCGCCCGCTTGTATCATGAAGCCTTTGATAACGCGATGGAACTTGACACCATCGTAGAATCCAGACTGTACTAATTTGGTGAAGTTTGCAGTTGTGTTTGGCTTGTCGGAACTTAGTTCTAAAACAATGTTGCCTTTGTTTGTTTGTAGTGTTACTTGATTCATTTTTTTGTTTTGAGTTACGGGTGTATTTGTAGCTATATTTTCTTTTTTATCAGTAGTTGTAGTACTGTTTTCAACTATTGCGCTGATATCTGTACTTGTACTGTTGAGTTGTGAAAGTACATTTTCTTGAATATTGCTTTGGGTGTTTACCCTGTATGCAACTGCAGCGAGAGCCAGGGCTAGGACTATGAGTACGATGATAAATAGTATTTTTTTCATATTAACGTGATTGTAATAATTGTTTAATTCTCTGAGCACCTTTTTTGAAAAGTGAGCTTTTCTTTTCTTTCTTTTGATATACTTCTCTTTCGAGTATAAGCACCGCTTTATTAAATGCGATTTTGACGTTTGCACCACTTTGTATACTATGATATGTACCAAATGATGCTTTTGCAACTAATTCAACAGAGTATATATCTCCCTTTTTCTGATGATTAGTGTTTTTGGTAGCTATCACTGTTACAAGAGACTCAGAGTCTTTTGCGAGAACTTTAATTTTTTGAAGACTTTTCTCTATATACTTTTTGACTACTTCTTCTATATCTATTGATTGCGAAGTTATTTGTATATTCATGTGTATATGCATTTGGCTAATAAAACGACTGTCTTGTATATTGTATAACAATTATATCACAATGACAAAGAGCATGTTGGTACTACCTGTGACACCGAAAGGTACACCAGCAGTCACTACTACTTTGTCACCCTTTCGTGCATATTTTCCAGCAAGTACTATACGTGGTACAGCACTGAGTGCGTCGTCTATAGTGTGAATTGTATCTACTTGAAGTGGAGTGATATTTGACGATAGTGCAAGCTCTTTGACAGTATGCGCATGAGGTGTGAGTGCTAGTACTCGTACATTTGGATTGAACTTTGCGGCAAGTCTGGCACTTGTTCCAGACTCAGTTAGGGCAACGATGAGTGAGGCTCTGACATTGTTTGCTGTTTTGTATACAGATTTACCAATAGAATTACCTATTGCTATTTCTGGATAGGCTATTGTTTCTGGAATTTCATTTGCTTTTGCTACATTTGTCATCACAGTTACGGCTTCGACTGGAAACTCACCGAGTGTACTTTCCTCAGAAAGCATCACAGCATCTGTGCCATCATAAATAGCATTTGCAATATCACTCACTTCAGCTCTCGTTGGTACTGGGCTATGTATCATTGATTCGAGCATTTGTGTAGCTGTTATGACTGGTTTGCCTAGTTCATTGCATTTTGCAATTATTCTTTTTTGATACACAGGTACAAGCTCGGTTGGTACTTCGATAGCAAGATCACCGCGAGCAACCATAGCACCATCTGCGACTGCGAGAATCTCGTCTAGATTGTCCATCGCTTCTTGGGTTTCTATTTTGGTAATAATTGGTACTACTCTGCCTGCCTTTTTGAGTAGTTTCTGAAGGTCAAGCACGTCTTTTGCAGTGCGTACAAATGAGAGTGCTATTATGTCTACACCTGCGTCTATTCCAAACTTCAAGTCTTTCTTGTCTTTCTCTGTGATTGAACTTACCGAGAGATATGCCCCTGGTACATTGACTCCGCGACGTGGTTTCAGCTCGCCACCCACTATCACTTTACATGTGATTTCTACGCCATTTGTCTTGAGTACTTCTAGCTTCTTTTTACCATCATCGAGCATGATAATTGAACCTTTTTGTACTTCTTGTGGAAGCTTTTCATAGTTGATATATATTTTCTTGTCGGTTCCGACTATCTTTTCAGAGGTGAGTACAATCTGTGCTCCATTTTTGATAGTGATAGTTGGTGTTGTATATTCACCTGTTCGTATCTTTGGACCAGAGAGGTCGAGCAGTATAGGAAGTGGTACACCCATTTCTTTTGAAACTTGCTTTGCATTCACTATGCGCGCACCATGCTCGTTGTGATCGCCATGACTCATATTGAGTCGGACTACATCGAGACCTGCCGCAACGAGTTTGCGCATCATTTCAACTGATTCTGTTCGTGGACCAATTGTTGCTACTATTTTTGTTCTTTTTTGTGTTGTATTTGTCTGTATTTTTGTCATATATATATTCGCGAGTATCTAGTATATAAGAAAGTACATATAAGAGCAAGAAAAAAGGGTGCCGATAAATCGGCACCCTTACAGAGTTCAAGAATTCAGAAGACTACAACTCAGAAGTCTAAATCTAACCCTTTGGAAGGACTCGATCAAGCCAGCCTTTACGCCATGCAGCATTATATGCACTTGATTTACTAAATTCACCACGGGTGGAGAATTTTGAAGCTTCTTCTTTGATAGCTTCGAATGTCCACTTTCTCCTCTTAAACTCCATTGGAAAGACTAGATCAAGCCAGCCTTTGCGCAACGCGGCTTGGTATGCACTTGGAGATTTTTTACGAAATTCACCACGGGTGGAGAATTTTGAAGCTTCTTCTTTGATAGCTTCTAAAGTCCATTTCATTTTTCTTCCCGGAATTTCGAAAGTGATTTGATCAAGCCAGCCTTTACGCCATGCAGCATTATATGCACTTGATTTACTAAATTCACCACTGGTGGAGAATTTTGAAGCTTCTTCTTTGATAGCTTCGAATGTCCACTTTCTCCTCTTAAATTCCATTGGAAGGACTAGATCAAGCCAGCCTTTTTTGCGTGCAGCATTATATGCACTTGGAGATTTTTTACGAAATTCACCACGGGTGGAGAATTTTGAAGCTTCTGCTTGAACTGCTTCTAAAGTCCATTTATTAGTCATATTTTTTTGACTCCTCTTTCTTTGGAACTTTCCTTTGTAAATATAACAAATATACAT
>JBDLSO010000045.1:0-6357 GCA_039799445.1 Candidatus Parcubacteria bacterium
CAACGACTCAAAGTGAATGCTATACTATAATACTATGGAAATCCTAGCAAAACTATTTGGCAGTCGTGAACGCGTACGTATCATGCGATACATACTTGCTCATGAAAAAGAGTCATTCGATATAAAAACCGTTTCAAGCACACTCAATATAGATGCGGCATCTGTACGCAAAGAATTGAAACTTCTTCTGAGCATTCTCTTTATCAAAGAGTCTATATACAACAAACAAACAGAAAAAAAGAAAGGCAAAACAACACACATAGAAAAAAACAAAGTCTCAGGATACAAACTCAATCCTAGTTTTGTATTCCTGACCAATTTCAAAAACCTTTTGCTAGAGAAAGAAGAACTAGCTCCAGCAGAAATATACGAGCATTTTAAGAAACTCGGAAAGATAGAGCTGTTCATACTGGCTGGTATATTTCAAGGCAACACAGGTCAAGAAATCGACATCCTCATAGTAGGCAAAAATCTCAAGAAAACCAAAATAGAAGAAAAAATAGCTGAAATAGAAGGCTTTATCGGCGCCGAATTAAAATACGCTATATTTGAGACAGATGAATTCAATTATCGCTATATGCTATACGACCGCTTCGTCAGAGATGTCCTACACAAAGAACACATAGAAGTAGTCAATGAACTAGATCTCAAATAAAACATTCTTTCTCTACGAATGTTTTTTTGCTATACTAATATGTATGAAATACATACAACATATACGAAATATATTCTCAAAAGCGGCTTTGTTTGATACCATAGCCAAATACGCACTTGGAGCCATATTACTGCTTCTCCCACTTATCTTCTCTCCAATATCAAACCTCACAACACTTTCTGTAAAATACTTTTTCCTATATATATGTGCTGTAATTGCAAGTAGTGCATATCTGCTTGCTCGTAGAGCAGACAAAAAAGTCTCGCTCCCAAGCAAGCTATCCATAGTAAGTATCGCGTTGCTACCAATTGTATCCATAGTCGCCACAGTATTTACAGGTAGATTCAGCCAAAGTGTTATAGGATACGGGGTAGAATCAAGCACTGTTCTTTCTATCATTCTCTTTGTAACTCTAGCATTTCTTGCATTTGAGTATTCTCGCGAGAAAAAAGCAGTCACAAAAGCATTGCAACTCATTGCACTTTCATATGTAGTTGTGCTTGCATATCAAATCCTTCGTTTCGTATTGCCTGAAAACTGGCTTTCATTTGGTCAATTCACAGGGCCGTTCAGTACTCTTTTAGGCAAATGGAATGATCTTGCGATATATACAGGCATGATACTTATCGCCGTATTTTTCTCTATCAAAAAAATATCGCACAAAAAACAATACATCGCCCTGGCTCTCTCGATAATATTGCTCACTGTTTTGCATATCGTATCATTTATCCTTCTTTGGCCAGTGCTCATAGCTGTATTACTATGTATAGTAGTAGCTGATTCAGTACACAAAAACAAAATAACCCTACTGAGCAAAGGTGGTCTGACCACGTATCGCCTCATAGGTTTGATAAGTGCTCTTATTGCAATCATATATGTAACTGTACTTATTCAGTCAGTACGTCTCAATTCAGTAGGCAATATACTGCGACCAAATCTATACAATCTTGTATACGCACTACCAAACTCCCTTGGACAAGCACCACAAGAAGCGATTCCAAGTGCTAGCATGACAGCGGATATATTTGTACAAGAAGTCAAACACAATCCAGTATTTGGAACAGGGCCAAATCGCTTTTCAGAGGCATGGGCACAATACAAAAAAACAGAAGTATCACAAAGCCCATACTGGAATTCAGAGTTCACATACGGTAGTGGCTATTTTCCAACCCTCGCAGTTAGTACAGGAATACTAGGCTTGCTGGCGATTCTTCTATTCATTGGTACTCTGTTTTGGAATATATACAAAGCTATTTTCTCTGGAACACTTTCAAAAAATGACAATATTATTGTCTTTTCAACCCTGTATCTACTGATACTCAGTATTATATATGTACCGTCTATTCCGCTGATTGTGTATCTCTTTCTCGGTATAGGATATACATATAGCCTTGGAAAAAAGACAGATATATCACTTGCAAGCACCAAAATGAAACTCCTTATACTAGCAAAGATAAGTGCAGTTATCATACTTGCTTTCTTTGTGGGGTATCTGCTAGCCAAAGAGTATATCGCAGCATATTACTATCAAAAAGCAGTACTAGCTATACGCATAGAGAAAAACATCGATACAGCTGACACATTCTTACAGAAAGCTATACAGACAAATCCAAAAGATATCTATTATAGAGCATACTCAGACCTCGCCATACTCAAAGCACAAGCAATAATTGAAAGCCAAACACAGTCTAGCGCAGAGATATCAAGTCAAGCCAGAGAAGCAGCGACAGCACAAATAACAATAGCACAAGAGTATGCAGATAAAGCAATACTCAAATACCCAGAAAACTATTTCAACTACATTTTTGCAGCATATATATATCAGTACAATGCAACACAAATAGACAAAACTATTGAACTCTACAAAAAAAGTCTAGAATTATACCCAAACAATCCAAACGCATATATTGGACTTGCCAAAGCAGTAGCAACTACAAACAATATCAAAGAAACAAAAGAGTATATACAAAAAGCTCTTACTATAAGACCCACACACACAGACTCACTTCTCGCTGCTGCAGAGCTAACACTACAAGACAAAGATACAAATGGTGCCCTCGAATTACTTGCACGAGCCTATACATCCGACACCTCTCGAGTTGATATATTGTTTCAAATAGCATCTATTCAATTTGAACTACAAAACAATGTACAAGAAGCAACTCAGACAATACTATTTGCTGTTAACTCTCATCCAGAGAGCATAGATGCCAAATACACTCTTGCGATACTATACGCCAAACAAGAAAAGTTCAAAGACGCTGCCAATATATTATCGGAAATAGTAAAACGTGATGAAAAAGCAAAAAGCGCACTCGAACCACTTATCTCAGAACTTCTTCAAAACAAAGACCCATTCACACAGACCGAACCAGCAGTATAAACAAGCATAGCCGAAACACTCAAACAAGGCAGGTCAAAGAGAGAGTCATATCAACACAAAAAGAGGGCATAGACCCTCTTTTTGTATAGGTGAATTAAATGACTTTTTTTGCTATACTATGTGAAATGATTCTAAAAAACTCCATTATTATTGCAGTATTGAGTATTGTGTCGGTGCTACTTGGAATGTTTCGAGACAGACTTTTGGCAGAATATGTCGGCATAGGAGTAGAGCTCGATATATATAATGCTGCGTTTAGACTGCCAGATCTCGCGCTCGGAATACTACTTTCTTTTGCGGCGTCTGCAACTATCATTCCATTTCTAAGTAAAGCAATCGACCAGAAAGACAATCTTGAAATAGAACGCCGTATGAGTACACTATTTGTATTCTTTGGTATTTCGATGGCTGTACTTTCGATTATTGTTGTAAGTATATTGCCTTATATTGCTCGCTTTATTGTACCAGGATTTTCAGAATTCAATACTGAGCAGTTTATTCTATATACTCGCATCTTGATGCTACAACCGATACTACTCGGACTTTCAACACTTGTATCGACACTTGCCCAATCAAAACACAGATTTTATCTATACGGCATCGCGCCACTTTTCTACACGCTATCTATTATATGTAGTATCATATTTGGCTATAAGCAATACGGTACAATAGCACTTATAGTAGGTGTATTAGTCGGCTCTGTACTTCATTTCTTATTACAATCAATCACTCTGCGACTTTATAAAATTCGTATACGCCCGAGTTTGTTTAGCTGGGATCTTGTAAAAGAACAATTGCATATCTCACTCCCTCGCTCATTTGCGTATTTGATAGTGCAGTCACGTGTCGTTTTCTTTACAGCTCTCGCGACTACATTCGGTATTGGCGCGCTCTCTATATATTTGTTTGCACAGAGAATAGTAGAAGCCGTAATACAAATAATTCCCCAAAGTATCTCCTCGGCAAGCCTACCCAGCTTGTCGCTACACAGTAGTAGGGAAGACAACACTGCATACAAAAAATTATTTGTCCGTAATACTGCGTATATACTGACAAGCTCAACCGCAATTGCTTTTTTCATATGGTTTCTAGCCAAGTATATTGTACTTGTATTATTCGGGGATACAGGGCATAATGAAAAGATAATAGAATTCTTACTAGTACTCGTACTAGGGCTTCCATTTGCGGCACTTGCAAATTACATATCAACCGCATTTTCAGCTAGGAAAGAAACTCAAATCATTTTGTATCTCACCCTTTGCTCAACACTTGTCGGTATAGGTACAGCATATGTATTAAAAGTAAGTGGAATGGGTATACTCAGTATTGCATACGGAACAGTTGCATTATCTGTAGTATACGTTTTTCTTAGCGGAATCTTCTACATAGGACGTATACAAAACAAAACATGAAAGAAACACATATCAGAAATTTCAGTATTATTGCGCACATAGATCACGGCAAGTCGACACTTGCCGATAGAATGTTGCAAGTCACAAATACAATTGAAGTCAGAAAAATGCGCGAACAAGTGCTGGACTCAATGGAGCTCGAACGCGAGCGTGGTATCACTATCAAGATGCAACCAGTATCAATGAAATACTCATATCAAGGAGAAGAGTATTTGTTGAATCTGATAGATACACCAGGGCATATCGATTTCTCGTACGAAGTATCTCGCTCACTCAAAGCCGTTGAAGGTGCGATACTATTAGTCGATGCAACCCAAGGAGTACAAGCACAGACACTCACCACACTCAGGCTCGCAATGGAATCAAAATTGTGCATCATTCCAGTTATGAGCAAGATAGACTCGCCACTTGCACGCACCGACGAAATAGCATTTGAAATAGCAGAGCTACTTGATTGTGATCCAGATACTATTCACAAAGTTTCAGGAAAAACAGGGGAGGGTGTTCCTGAATTACTCGAAAAAGTAATTCGCGAAGTACCACCACCTAAGTCTACTTATAATGGGAGACATGACACACGTGCGCTCATATTTGACTTCGAATACTCAAATCACCAAGGAGTCATTCTCTATGTCCGAGTACTAGACGGCACACTTGAAAAAAATGGTGAATACCTCTTTGTCCGTGCAAAAGAGCGATTTATCTCACCAGAAGTTGGTATATTCCAGCCCCAAAAAACAGCTGCGGTTCAGATACAGCAAGGGCAAATCGGCTATATAGTGACCGGTGTCAAGCAGCCAGGTATTGCACGCGTAGGTGACACGATAACGCTATCAAAACACCCCCTAGAAGCATTTCCAGGCTATGAGGAGCCTCGTCCCATTGTGTGGGCTAGTGTATATGGCGAAACTCAGGATGATTTTCCGTCTCAAACTATCAGATTCGTCACTGACATTTGAAGAGGAAACCTCGGGTAGTCTCGGACGTGGATTTCGTTGTGGTTTTCTTGGTATGCTTCATTTGGAAATTATTACCGAGAGATTACGCCGCGAATTCGATTTGTCACTTATAGTGACCTCTCCCTCTATACATTATCAAGTAACACTCAAAAGTGGCGAGAAAGAAATGATATATTCACCAGTGCATTTCCCTGCACATGGCTTTTATACAGAAGTATATGAGCCTTGGGTTCTGATGCAACTCATCACTCCGACTGACTATGTCAGCAATATCATGCAGTCATTACACGACCATGAAGCGATAGTAGGGGACAGTGAAGTATTTGGAGACAAAAGACTTTCGATGCACATAGAGATGCCACTTCGAGAACTGATGCGCGGCTTTTTCGATGAGATTAAAAGCAATAGTTCTGGTTATGCTTCTATTTCATACGAAATAGCAGATATGCGAAAAGCAGATGTAACAAGGCTCGATATATATGTAGCAGAGGAAATAGTACCAGCTTTTTCAAGAGTAGTTGCTACCAGACGTGCGCAAGAGGAAGCCGAAGAGGCGGTAGAGAAATTGCACAAAATACTCCCCGCAGAACTTTTCAAAGTAAAAATCCAAGGCTATGTCGACGGGCGTATCATAGCTTCCCGTTCAATAGCTGCAGTCAAGAAAGATGTAACAGGATATTTGTACGGGGGTGATATTACACGTAAAATGAAATTACGTGAAAAGCAGAAAAAGGGCAAGAAACGAATGCTTGACCAGGGCAAAGTCCATATTCAACACGACACGTTCATGTCGATGATGAAGAACAAATAGAATTAGATAAAGATGATGGCGATAGAATAACCCACCATAGAGATGATTACCAATATCGCTACAACAGCGAAAGCAACACTTAACAATTTTTTATTTTTTTTATTAAAAATCATATATACTGTAAGAGTATAGCATTC
>JBDLSO010000046.1:0-6278 GCA_039799445.1 Candidatus Parcubacteria bacterium
GGTAATGTGGTGAAAAACAATGAAGAAAGTAATATCACTAGTCCAACACTAAAGCCTCGTGCGATTCCTCCAAGTATAAATCCGAGCACCATACCCCAGACTGGCATTGGCGATACTATCAATTCTTCTATTGTTTTGAAAAACTTTGATGTACTGATAGTAAATGAAGTCTGAGAAAATGAACCCATGATAAGTGCCATCATGACTAGCCCAGGTACTATAAACTGCATATAGGTTAGCCCATCGATTCGGTCAATTTGAGCACCTATGAAAGTACCGAAAATAATAAAATATAGTGCGGTGGTGATCACAGGTGGGATAAAGTTCTGCTTCCAAACTCTGAATATTCTACCGACTTCTTTGATGACTATAGTGAGTATTGAGATATATATTTTTCGTGGTGTCATATTATTTTTTGATTATATCTAGATATACTTCTTCTAGTGATTTGCCTCCGAGTACTTCGCTCATTGTCCCCCCTTTTCGTATCTCACCTTTATCAATGATTGCAATATGTCGACACAATTTTTCTGCTTCTTCAAGATAATGTGTGGTCAATATGATTGTTGTGCCATTTTGATTGAGTTCTTTGAGAAAGTCCCACATCTCAAGACGTAGTTCGACATCAACTCCCGCTGTTGGTTCATCTAAGATAAGCAATCTTGGTTTATGCACAAGTGCTCGGGCAATCATGAGTCTTCTTTTCATGCCACCAGAGAGTTCCATGGATTTTGATTTTCTTTTTCCATCTAATCCAAGGGCAAGTAACAATCTATCTATTTCTGGCTTTGCTTCATTTCTAGTAAGACCATAATATCCTGCTTGATTGTAGACAATATCTTCGACTTTTTCAAAAATGTTGAAATTAAATTCTTGCGGTACAAGTCCTATAGATGCTTTGACTTCAAGTGACTGCTGTTCTATATTCATGTCAAATATACTGACCTCTCCGCTTGTTTTTCTAACAAGTTGAGCAAGTATACCAATAGTGGTAGATTTGCCAGCACCGTTTGGACCCAAGAGAGCAAAGAAGTCGCCTTGCTCTATATGTAAATCTATTCCTTTGAGTGCGACCGTACCACTGTCATAGGTTTTGTGTATTTTTTCTAATTGTACTGCGTATTTCATATATATATAATACACTATTTTACTGTACAAACACTTATTGACAATATATATACTATGTGATAAGATATATATTGGATGACTACATATTTCTCGAAAGGAGAACTGAGTGACCTTTGAATTACTAAGTTTCATTTTTGCAGTATCGGGCTATGGAGTCCTTTGCTACAAAATGCTTGGATCGGGGGCGGTGCAACCCTTGTCTTCAACACTGCTTTGGCTGTCGCTTAATGCAATGAACGCATTTGTGACCTTTTCGCAAGGAGGTAATCATCTTCTTGTGACTGGGTATACTCTAGGTACTGCAGTGACACTGATTACCACTCTCTACAAGGGGTCATACGCCTTTGCAAAAAGTGATCTACCTGTGGCAGGACTAGTTGTGATTTGCTTTGCAATTTGGCAACTCAGTTCTGGTGATGCTGCAATCATTGCAGCATCCACTGCGGCATTCATCGCAGGACTTCCGCTAATACGTTTGTATTGGCACAATCCTGAGCTTTGCGACAAACTCACATGGTTTCTGTTTCTAACAGCGAATTTGTGTGGTCTCTTCGGTGCCAAAAGCTTCGCAATCAATCAATGGGTATTCCCCGCTTCTGCATTGCTGTATGCAATTCTTTTGCTTTCAGTTTCGTTTCGCAAGAAATCAGAAAGGACTGTGTGATGGGCGAAATAAATTGGGGTATTATATCAGGGATTCTCATATTCCTTGGTGGACTGCCTTATATGTACGCCATTTATACAGGAAGCTTGTCGAAGCCGGCGGTCTCTTCATATTTTCTTTGGACCGTAATTGGCGCACTTCTGTTTGTTACTAGTTGGCAATCAGGGGTACGTTTTGAAACGACACTGTTCCCTATTCTTATGGGTGTAGTGAATCCTGGTATTATATTACTTTTGTCGCTACGATACGGACAATATGTGTGGACCAGGGTTGATACTAGTTGCGTCATTGTTTGCATTGTCACAATCGTGATATGGCGAACAACTGACAATCCTCTACTTGGTATTGCTGGTGGTATATGCGCGGACTACATAGCCACTGTACCACAGCTTATCAAAGCTTGGAAAGACCCTGGGGACGAACCACTTGCCCCATGGCTAATCTTTTCAGCAGCAAGCGCTGTTAACTTTCTCGCTGTGCCAGAATGGTCATTCAAGTATTGCCTATTCCCAGCCTACATGACTACTGCAAGCTTGACTATTGCGTTTCCGATTCTTATCAATCGCATAAGTAGACTTCGGGCAAAATAACAAAAAACAAGTGCGGCAATCCTATAATGGGATTGCCGCCTTTCATATTTATTATCCCAAGCTTTTATAAATAACTTGTATGTCATTTATTTTTTTATTACTACTTTGATTATTGAAAAAATACTACTTTCTTGCTATACTATCCCCACATGTCGATGTAGCTCAGTTGGTTAGAGCGTAGCACTCATAAAGCTAAGGTCGGTGGTTCAATTCCACCCATCGACACCCTGATTGCGCTAGCCGCAGATGGATATGGTAAAAAAAGCTATTTTACTGTATAATACACAACATACCACAATTGCAGTGGTAGCTCAGCTGGTTAGAGCGCTGCCCTGTCACGGCAGAGGTCGTGGGTTCGAGTCCCATTCACTGCGCATATTATAAAGCCCCCCAAGGGGGTTTTATAATATGCGCAGTGAAAAGAAGACAACTGCTTGTCTTCTGGTGGGACTCGAAAAGCGGAGCGTTATTGAGCCAGCAGGCGAAATCGCGAGCTGGGCGATGAGTACATCGTGTCGGCGGAGACTTTAAGAAATTTATTTTTGACGAAAAATATATATTCCTGACCGAGTCCCATTCACTGCGCGAAACAAAAAACTAGTTTTTGGACTAGTATTTTCAGTTGTTATTCTATATCTATTTTTCACCTAGCTTCGCATACACCTTCATCGTTCCCTCTATCATTTGCTCCACACTAAATTCTTTCTGTACTCTTGCTTTAAGTGCTGCTGCGAGCTTGATTCTCTTTGTTTTGTGTACAATGAGATCTTGCATTGCTTTTGCCATCTCTTCTATACTTTTACTGCGTACCAAAAGACCACTTACATCATCTTTGATTATTTCTGGTACACCCCCAACACGAGTTGCAATCACAGGAAGACCTGCCCTGCCCGCTTCAACCACTACATAGCAAAACGCTTCGCTAATAGAAGAAAGTATACATATATCAAATGAGGGCATGTATTGACTCGCATTTGGTAAAGCACCGTACATATATATACGATTCTTGAGATGAGATTTTTCTATACGTGCCTCAATGTGTTTTCTTTCTGCACCTTCTCCAATAATATGATAGGTTACATTATATTTTTCAATAAATTCTTTTGAAAAGCTTTCGATAGCCTTGATTGCAAGTGCATGATTTTTGGTAGTGTGTAATTCACCAATACTTACAAGCTGTACACCAGTTTTTTTCCATTCTGGTACTACTGTATTGAAATTACTATATACTTGGGTACTTACCCCATTGTGTACAACAGTAGCTTTCCTTCTCATACGCAAAGTACCTGGAAATTGCGAAAGCACGGCGCGCGAAACTGCGATGATGCGTGTATGAAACAACATGGTACAGAACATTGCGACTTTCAATACAACTTTTTGCTGTGTTGTCCTCTTTTCATTAAATGCCCAACCATGTATGGTAAAAACACTTTTCTTTCTCAGAATAAATGCAGCTATACCCATAGCTATACCAGCAAATGAGGAGTTGGTATGTATAATATCTGGTTTTGTTTCGCGAATAATTGATATCAACTCAAGTACCGAGAAAAATAATTCAATTGGTTTAATAGAGTTTGAAAGTGTCGAAGCATTGTGCACCACCACTTGCCTATCGCGAAGTTTGCGTGCTAGTTCACTATTTGATCCGACTACCACTTCAATATCATATTCTGCTTGTACTGTACTACTCGTTGCTATATCATAGACATATTTTTGCGCACCTCCCCAATTAGACTTTGTTATCACGAGTAAGAGCTTTTGTTTCATTGTACTATTTTATCATGCAACTCTTTGCTTTCAAAATAATATCGCCTACGTTATACTATATGCATGAAAACACATACTGTATTTATAACTGGTGGAGCTGGCTATGTTGGGGCCATGCTTGTTGACCAATTTGCGCAACGAGAAGATATAAAAAAAATTATTACGCTCGATAAAGAGCCGGAAACAGATTTGACTCGCTCACATGCACATGCTAACAAAATAGTATATATACACAAAAATCTCAGCGATAGTAGCTGGATGTCCGAAGTTGCTGCGTATGCACCTGATATCGTGATTCATACTGCATGGCAAATACGTGAAATATATGGTAATAGAAAACTCTCTTGGGAGTGGAATATAATTGCATCTGACAATGTATTTGATTTTTGTTTTACCAATACCTTTGTAGAAAAATTAATATATTTCTCAACTGTTTCTTCATATGGTGCATTCCCAGAGAATACTCTCGAGTACAGATATACGGAGGGAGATGTATTCCGAAAAAGTGAATACCTTTATGCCGAGGAGAAACGTATAGCAGAAGAGCGTTTAGAGAGTGCATATAAAGATCAAATAGCAAACGGTGGACATGTGCCAGTTGTATCAGTGCTGCGCCCTGCCGCTATCACTGGACCGCGCGGTAGGTATACGCGTATACGCTTTGGTTTGCAATCTGCACTCTCGGGGAATCTCAAAGGTGGTGTATATAGCATAGTAAGCGCTCTCACTAAAATAGTACCAGCCACACCAAAATGGGTACGCCAATACATTCATGAGGACGATGTCACTGATATTGTGAAGTTGTTAGCATTTGATACTCAAGTTTCTCATGGATACGAAGTATTCAATATTTGCCCACCTGGTGAACCTGTATTAGCGCCTGATATGGCAAAAGCGGTCGGTAAAAAAATGATAGTTATACCCCCTAGTATTGTACGAATTGCATTTTTCTTTTTTTGGCACTTGACTCGCGGTAAGGTACCAACTGGCGCTGGAGCATGGAGAGGATACTCATATCCAATACTTGTCGATGGTAAGAAAATAAGCGAACAATATGGCTTTGTATATTCTTCGCCTTCCAAAGAAGCCTTTGTGCAAAACGAAGGAAGATATAAGGTTGAATTGTAATACTGTTCCCGTAACAAATACAGAAAATGCCCTAATGGGCATTTTCTGTATTTGTTACGGGAACAGGACTCTGTCACGAATATTTTTCTTTTCGACAAAAGAAAAATTTCTCGACCCCAGCTCGTGGTTTTTCTTGCTAGAAAAACATCACTGCGCTTTTCGAATCCTGACGAATAGCACGCAGGTGCTATTCTTTCCCGCAACAAGTACAAAAAAAGTCCCGATGGGACTTTTTTTGTACTTGTTGCGGGAACAGGACTCGAACCTGTGTCTCTAGGTTATGAGCCTAGTGAGATACCACTTCTCTATCCCGCTATATTCTGTTTACAGAAATATATTATATCACGTCTATAGAAAATTGCAACACTCTTGTCATATTTACAGATAATATGGGTATATATGTTTATACTCCGAATTGAAACTCGGTAAATACATTTTTGAATTTCTGTATTGTTTGTCGAGCTAAATGTTCGGTGACAATAAAATCAGATCCATCATGTGCTATACGATTGCGCACCTTGTGAGCATCCCATGCATCTTCAAGTGATTTAAAATTTTTTCTGTCGGCATTTGTTAATTTCTCACCAACATCAATACCAGGTATTGGTAGTGTTTTGAGTAAATCTGCTAGCATATTGTCCGCTTCAAGTATCGCAAGTCTCCACTCTGCTTCATTGCCGCTATTGATATGTGCTTCAACTATTGCCCATTTTGAATTTTTGGTTTTTGGTTTCTCAGGTGGAGTATGTGACTTTTTGTATTGTGCCATATACTCCTGTACTATTTCTTTCCACATGATAGAACTCCATAAGAATAATCCAAAAAGGAGTAATGCTACTATGGTCATGATGTCATGAAGTAAAGCTATGAATGCAGGTGTAGCAGATGCAGCACTAGCAATATCTGCGCCAGAACTACTGACATTTGCACTACTACCTCCACCAAATATACCCATTATTTTATCCCATATTGAGTCACCACTATTTCCTACAGTTCTACCC
>JBDLSO010000047.1:0-6172 GCA_039799445.1 Candidatus Parcubacteria bacterium
GAAGATGTGTTGTTTCAAAAATATATAAAAGAAGATTGCGAAACCTTTGAAAAAGACATGGAAAAAAATCAAGTATACTTCTTCTTGGAAGAAATACTTATGATGTATCTTTTGACTAAAAACCAAGTTAAGCTACCGAATGAATATGTTGAAAATAATCAAAAATGGATATTGTGGTGCTATCCCGGAAGACCGCTGAAGTCCACTGTCTATATGTATCAACTCAATCCATTTAATCTGACTTGGCCTGAGAATCCTTATCAAGACTCTCACTATGACTTAGAGTCACACGAGATTATTAATTTCAGTCAGGTTGATCTAGAAACCTATCAAGTTAAATAGGAATACAAAAATATTACAATATGCTATAATAGCGAGCATAGCCGAAGTGGTGGAATGGTAGACACGTTCGACTCAAAATCGAATGCAGCAATGTGTGAGAGTTCAAGTCTCTCCTTCGGCACTTGTATTAAAATAGCCCTATACGGGCTATTTTTGCACCCCCACTCTTTGCACACTTTCAGCGATGAGCATTTTTTCGTCGTCGCGAATGCTTAATTTGCTTTGCGATATTATAATAAAAATATTTGAAATCTATTTAATACCGTTTATTATTTTGTATAAGTATGTTTCTTTTGTAAGGTTGATGTGGATAAGACAATACAAAAACCGCCCAACTTTGTTAAGTCGAGCGATTCTCGATATAACATAGTTAGGCGGCTGCGAGTAGATAGCCCGCAGCTCCGTAGTCGATTTCGTCAGGTAGATAACCATAACGAGCTTTGGCAACTTCCATTGCCTTACGGTACTGTGATTCTCGCACAGAGCAGACAGACTCAATTGAGTCGTCTG
Organism: Candidatus Parcubacteria bacterium; assembly: GCA_039799445.1. Lineage (GTDB taxonomy): Bacteria > Patescibacteriota > Minisyncoccia > Phycocordibacterales > UBA5272 > JBDLSO01. The sequence continues at coordinate 853 of JBDLSO010000047.1, forward strand.
TACCAACGGTATCAGACCAAACAACGATATCGTCGCACTTGATTGTGGCAGTGATGTCATTGACATCGCACAGATCTCCCCACAAGTTTTCAGCTTGTTCTGGGATAACCTGTGTGTCTATTACAATTTTTTTAACCATCCAAAACCTCTTTGAGCTGATTATGTCCTTATGACATGTATTATATTTTATACTATTTTTATATTTCTGTCAAGTTGTCTAATAATATCTATACCTCCTTCACCTCCACTCTTTGTACACTTTCAGCGATGAGCATTTTTTCGTCGTCGCGAATGCTGAGCTTGCCTTTGACGAGTACAAGATTATCTACCGCTAGATTATCCTTCACAATAGGAAATACCTTGGTAAATACGCCAACCTCGATACTACCAGAGAGATCTGTGAACTTGAAAAAACTCATTGGCTCATTTGTACCTTTTTTTTGAACAAATTTTACTGTATCGATAATACCAAGCAAAGTGACCTCACCTTTGTCAGGTATTTCTTCGAGAGCTATTTGTATATTGATACGCTGACGTTCCAATTGGGGACGTATACTGTCGAGTGGGTGACCAGAGAGAAAGAGTCCCAAGAGCTCTCGCTCCCAGAGTAGTTTTGCTTTTTGTGATGCAGGATCTACATGTGCTAGTTTCAATTCATGCACCGCATCATCACTACCAAAGAGGGAATCTTGAGCAATATTACTTCGTATCTCTTTTTGATATTCAAGTATACTATCAAGATTTTCAAGCACTAGATTACGTTCACATAAACTATCCAAAGCTCCACTTTTAGCAAGTGATTCGAGTGACTTTTTGTTGAGATTTTTATGTGTAACACGATGCACGAAATCACTAAACGAGGTATATACACCAGCACGCTTGCGTTCTTCGATGATAGCATTTCCAATCTCAGTGCCAAGATTTTTGATTGTGTGTAACCCAAAGCGTATATCTTCTATGCCGTTCTCCTCGCGGTAAAGTGAAAAACCTCCCATACTTGTATTCACATCTGGTGGCAATATCGGTATATTCATACGACGACACTCCGAGACAATCTCAGCTATTTTTTCTGTATCACCACTTTCTGCTGTGAGTATTGCTGTCATGTATGCAGCTGGAAAATTCGCTTTCATGTATGCAGTCTGATACGAAACTCTGCCATAGCTCGCAGCATGTGCTTTGTTGAATCCATATGCAGCAAATGGCTCTATCAGCCCCCATAGCTTTTGAGCTTTTTGTTCACTGAGTCCATGTGCAATAAATCCATCATGTAATTTTTGTTTTTGAGCCTCCATTTCTGCGGGAATCTTTTTACCCATTGCCTTGCGTAGCTTGTCCGCTTCGAGCCAAGAGTATCCAGCCAAATGAATGGCAGTGAGCATCACGTCATCTTGATAGGTGATTACTCCGTAGCTTTGATCAAGGATACTTTCAAGTCGCGGGTCAAGATATTGAATTAAGTCAGGGTTGTGTTTGCGTTTGATATATTCTGGTATCATTTCAATAGGTCCTGGGCGATACAGCGCCACCATAGCATTGATATCAAAAATAGTTGAAGGTTTGAGCTCTTTGAGGTACTTGGTCATACCAGAGCCATTGAGCTGAAACAGCCCCATAGTTTCACCCCGTGCCAACATAGCAAATGTCTTTTGGTCATCTATCGGCATTGTATCTAAATCAATATGTACATTATATCTCTCTCTGACAATACGCACAGCATCTTCGAGTATTGCCAAATTGCGAATACCCAAGAAGTCGAATTTCAGTAGCCCGGCATCTTCAATAGAATACATATCGTATTGTGAAATAATTTTACCTTCACCTTTTGTATCTAATTGTATCGGTGTAAAATCAGTCAGCTTAGTAGGAGATATCACAACACCAGCAGCGTGTACCGAGATATGTCTCGCGCAGCCTTCAAGCTGCCTTGCCATATCGATGATTTCTTCAGTCTCTCTATCTTCAGCGTAATCGCGAGCGAGATCTGGATTTAGTTCAATAGCGCGCTCAATAGTCATCGGGAAACCTTGTGAACCCATGGGTATCATTTTTGATATTCTATCACCGACGATATATGGGTATTTCATAGCACGCGCAACGTCACGCACTGCACCACGCGCTGCCATCGTACCAAATGTACCTATTTGTGCTACGTTATCAATACCGTATTTTGCTCGTGCATAGTCAAGCATTTCATCGCGTCTGTTGTCAGCAAAGTCCATATCAATATCTGGAGCAGAAGGTCTCTCTGGGTTGAGGAAACGCTCAAAAGGGAGTTTGAAATAAAGTGGGTCAACATTGGTAATTCCGAGCAGATATGTCACAAGTGAACCTGCAACCGATCCACGAATATTGGTCAAGATACCATGTGATCTGGCATATGAAAGTAAATCACTCACTACCAAGAAATAGGGAGAAAAGCCTTTGTCGTAAATCACTTTGAGTTCGTATTCGATACGATCCCGCACGATGTCCGTGAGTTCCATGTTGCGAAATGAAAGTCCAGCATAGGCGAGGTCTCGCACCACTTCGTTGTCGCTACGAGTTGGATCTTTTTCAAGAGCGGGGAAATTCCAGTCACCTAGGTGCAACTCCACTATACAGCGATCCGCTATCTTCTGAGTGTTTTCTATTGCTTCTCTGGTATTCGCGAAGTATTCCTCTACGGTCTTTTGGTTGATAAAAGAGAAGTCATCAGTACCAAAAATCTGTTTCATTGTATTTCGACTTTCATCGTTTTCTTGTATAGCCATCAGGGTGTTGTGAGCACGTTTGTCATTTGGTGAGAGGTAATGGCTGTTCTGTGTTACCACCAACTTGATTCCAGTTTTTGCCGAAAGCTCTTTTGTAAGCTCAAGAACAGATTCTCCATATTCTGATTTTGGTCTATGCGATATTTCTAAAAAGAAATTGTCCTCTCCGAATATTTCGACATATTCACGCGTCAATATTTCTGCACGTCGGAGGTCTCCTTGTTTTAGTACATGAGCAATATCGCCCTCCATTCCACCCGAAAGAGCAATCAGTCCACTACTATATTTTTTCAAAATCTCTTTACTGATGCGTGGCTTTACAAACAATCCATCTATTTGTGCAAAGGAAATAAGCTCCATGAGATTTTTGTACCCAATGATATTTTCTGCCAAGAGTACAATGTGAAAACAGTGATCATCTATACCGTGTTCTGTGTGCACTAGGTCACGCGGAGCAATATAAAGCTCGGCTCCTAGTATGGGTTTGATTCCTTTTTTGTTGCACTCTTTGTAGAACTCTATAGCACCGTACATATTCGCGTAGTCGGTGAGTGCGAGTGCGGTCTGACCATCATCTTTGGCAGCAGCAACAAGCGCTTTTATTTTGGGTAATGCAGAGAGTAGGGAATAGTGCGAATGAGTACGGAGATGGATAAACATTATGTATAGTATACAGGAGATAGCGTCCCAGGTGTAGTATTGACAATCAGATGATTGCATATTATATTTCCAAATCAAATACACACATTTTTTTGACATGAAGCAATTATTCTTGTACAATATTCATTCTGTGAGTGTAGTACTCACATATCTTCAAAAAAGGGAATAACAATGGAAAATATTTCGAGCCGAAAAACAATGGGAGAGTTGGTTGCCTCTTTTGCCATATACATGATGGCAAGGGTAATTGTTACCTTTCTCGTAGTGCCCATAGCTTTTCTGAGCTATTTTACATTTGCACAGCCGATAGTATGTTTGCTTATATTGGGTCTGCTCTACTTTGACATTGTGGATAGATTCGGAACAAATACCGGACTAAAACGGTTTATACAAATAGCCATCCCTCTCACGTTTGCGATTGCATTTGCCTACTTGTCGATATATCAGCCCTATAAGTGGGGGATAGCGTTAGTCCTCATCTTGTGGCTATCAAGCTCTAGACGGGCGCTAGCAGCTAGCGAATATATTGCATGTAAATAGCGCCCCTCGTGGGTGCTTTTTTATTTGTTCTGTATACTATAAGTATATGAAATACATAGTAGGTATAGATGAAGTGGGGCGTGGCCCTATTGCGGGTCCGGTGACTGTCTGTGCTTTTATTATGCATGCTGATGCAGACGTTCTTATGCATTTCAAAAACAGAAAGATTAAAGATTCTAAGAAATTAAGCGACAACGAAAGACGCCGAGTGCGCTCAGAATTGAACAAACAAAAGCTAGCAGGGAGTGTGGACTTTGCTATCGCGAGTAGAAGCGCAGAATATATAGATGAGTATGGCATTTCACACGCAGTGCAGAAATGCATACAACAAGCACTCAGCACACTCTTGCGACTCAATTATGTACTAGATAGCACAAGCACAACTATATGTCTCGATGGTGCACTCACAATTGATCAAGCGTATATAGATAGGATATTGAAGAAATACAAACAAAGTATAGAATACTCAGTACACACAAAAGGTGATGAGAATATCCCAGCTATTGCGTGTGCGAGTATAATGGCAAAGATAACCCGAGATAATTACATGCATTACTTACACAAAAAGCTGTATGACAGCGAGGGAAAGTGGTATGCATTTGATACCAATGTCGGCTATGGCACTAGGGAGCATTATGAATATATCGAGAAGTATGGTATAACGGCACATCATCGGAGAAGTTACCTCAAGAAAATACAAAATTAGTTTCTGACCTCTTGATACGTTGCTTTGAATTCCTCGCCGTCTATTAAATATGACTCACCAGTAAGAGCGCCACCCTCGTCACATGTATCAGCTATATAGCAATCAGCGTCACCATATTGAGGCGCGTTCCAAGATGCTTGTATTTCTATCGCAGCACCATATGGGTTTTGGATTGCCTTGCAAAATATCCAACGGCATTATATATTCCATCTGTATCGGTGGCTGTATGCCTTGCTCGGAAAACAGCATCGTCTAAAACAAATTGTACACCTGTTGGATTTGTAACCAACCACTGTCCCTCTGTTGTTGTTCGTTTTGTTTCAACAATACTACCATCGACAATTGTTTCGATTTCTTCACCATCTACAACTCTTCGAGCTGCAATTTGCACATGTTTACGATATAGAGGAGCTGCCAATAGCAAAGTACGTGTTTCCAGAGACTTCCTATCAATATACATATAAACCGTTTTCTCTTTTTTGGGCATTGTTTCCATATGGACAGTATAACAATAAAGAAGATTTATTTCTGAAAGTTAACGCAATACTGTACGTAATCTAATCAATACCTTGAGAACACCCCAGCACTTCATTAGGTGTTTTTAAATTAATACCAAAGTGTAGTCTTTGATTATTGTAGTATGGAATATACACTTCTAAGG
>JBDLSO010000048.1:0-5979 GCA_039799445.1 Candidatus Parcubacteria bacterium
GCTAATACTTTTTTATAATTTGCTTCTTGTCCTTTTGTTATCTTGAGTATTTTGTTTTTCTCATTTTGAGCTGCTATTGCTTTTTGTTTTTCTATTTCTTGTAGCTCTTTAAGTGTTTCGGCTTCATCTTTTTGAATTTCTAAACTTTCTTTCACTTTCAATGTTGCTTCTTTGCTTTCACTTAAAACTTTGTATGAATCTTTTAATGCTTCTTGGACTTTTACATATGAATCCTCATCAGCAAAGAATTCAGTGAATGTTTTTTGACTGAGTACGAACTCTGCAAATGAAGAGTTATCGAGCTCATTTTTCTTACGCAATATTTGAGCTATAGCGAGTTTTTGTTGTGTTGTTTTTTCGGTTAATTCTTTGATAGTTCCTACTTTCTCATTGATATCTCCTGAGAGATTGTTGATCTGTAATGACTGTGCTTTGATGCGTGCTTGGGAATTACTTACTTTTGAACCAAGTATACTCACATCGCGAGCAATACTAGCTGATTCTTTTTGTTTTTCTGCAATTGCAGATTTTTGAGCATTGATTTCGTTTTCGATTTTCTTGAGTTGTGCTTCGAGTTCTGCACGCCCAGGTATTTGAGCGTTTACAAAACTAATACTACAAAGAACACATACAATGAGATATATAAATATGGATATTATATTTTTGTGTTGGCTCATATATATATTAACAAAATGATACAGATTATGTGACACCTATGTATATAATAAGTATATCATGTATGGATATAAAAGACTCCCCGCAATGTGATAATCTCCTAGGAGATTTTCACATTGCGGGGAGTCTGGGAATAAGTCCCTAAAGTATCGAGTGTTGAAGGGGTATTCAAGGTACTTTTGACCCCTTAAATATATAGGTCACTGGTACATTTGGTCAATATCATCTTTTGTGAGATATAAATATGATATTTTTGGGTCACAGTAATGACGACCTTTTTTAATCTTCCCTTCTTCCATTTCAAGTACTAATACAAGCGGAGTTCTGTATACCTTGTTGGTTTCTGAATCTGGGTAACTTTCTACTAACTCTACCATTACCACAGTGTCGTTTTCTGTTATATTTTTTATGTCATACTCTCTATCTCTGATTTGATAGACATTTTCAAGCTCTTTTTCAAAATTATTTTCTGATTTAGGAAATAGTTCGCCTGAACTTGTTTGATATACCCATGTCATAGAATAATCAGAAGACATTTTTTCTAATGCTTCTTTTACTCTTCCGCTTCTCTCATCTTCAAGTATTTCTAAAACTATTTGTATATTCTTACTGTAACTATTCATTTATATTTTCTTATACAACAAAGTATCTGGATTGTGTCCGATAACTCATTTTCTTGGCGGGCCCACAAGGATTCGAACCTTGGTCGACGGTGTTGGAGACCGTAATTCTACCACTGAACTATAAGCCCTTACATTTGTATTATAACACAAAAAAAATCGAAGCGCATGCTTCGATTTTTTTTGTCTTGATTTGTAGTAAAAAATACTATTTTTTAGCTTCTTTGAACATTACGTGTTTACGTAGTTTCTTGCTAAATTTGCTGAGCTCGATTTTACGAGTGACCAGTTTCTTATTCTTACGGGTATAGTACATTTCGCCAGTTGGTTTGTGTACGAGTTTTATCAGATTATCTTGTGACATAGTGGGTAGAGTATACCATTTTGTAGGATTTTTTGCAACAATAGCTATAATCTACGTCTTTAAACTGAATCTTCAAAAAAACTTAACACTACGAGCATATATTTTACCTCATTCTAGGCAAAAGACTTTCATCAAGTTTTTGTACAGCCTCTGATATAGCACTGCCTTCTTTTTGTATACGAAATGGTTGTATCTCTTCCCTATTCCAGAAGTGTTCTATATGTTCTCTTATATGTTCTATTATCTCAATATCGCCAGGTAGCATACGCCCTATAAATTCCTGTGAATTTAGTTCGTACCAACTATTATTCCTTGTCTCAAGTGTGTCATCGTATTCTATGTACTCTACACTTGAAAGAAAAAAGAATACCTGCTTGTTCTCGTGAACTATACTACCTATTGCGGTCAAGTCTTCTATCTGCATTCCAAGCTCTTCTTCAAGCTCGCGCTTTGCAGCATCTTCAATACTACTATCGCTTTCTTCAACTTTGCCACCATACCCATTGATATAGTCTGCTAGCGGTTTACCGAGCGCTTGTTGTCCGAGCAATATATAGTCCTTGTCAGCAACTCTTGCAACTGGAAATACTACAGTGAATTGTTTCATATATGTAGTATATCAAAATACGTATGATATTGTATACTATATCAATATGCAAACTACCGTACAAACAACTGCCGACATTACTAAAAGTAAATACTTTCTTTATATTGCTATACTGTTTGTCTCTGTACTCTTGATTTCAAACACTGTTGCTGTCAAACTCATCGCTATCGGCCCTTTTATACTCGCGGGGGCAGTATTCATATTCCCTATTAGTTATATATTTGGTGATGTACTTACAGAAGTATACGGGTACAAATCGACTCAAAAGGTTATCTATGCTGGATTCGTTATGCTCATACTTATGACATGTTGTTATGCGATGGTGCAATACCTACCCGCTGCACCATTTTGGGCTGGCAATCAAGCGGCATACGAAACCATACTTGGCACTGCACCGCGTTTAGTATTGGCGTCCATAGTTGCTTTCTTCTTTGGTGAGTTTTGTAATTCGTTTGTTATATCAAAACTCAAAGTGCTCACAAGTGGCAAAAGATTGTGGCAACGCACTATCAGTTCAACTGCTGTTGGGCAACTAGTCGATACCACAATATTTACTGTTATTGCCTTTGCTGGGACAGTACCCACAGTAACACTCTTGATTGTTGCTGGTTCTGGATACTTGTTCAAAGTAAGTTATGAGATACTCGCTACGCCGCTCACATACATTATAGTGAACAAGATCAAGCGTGCTGAGGGTATTGATGTGTACGATACAGGTGTGGATTATAATATGTTTAAGTTGAGGGATTAAGTGTATTAAGAGTCACCTTCAATCATCTCGCCAACAATATATTTACACCCCTTACTTCCTACTCTAGCTGTATGATTCCTTTTTGGAGTTACATCAAATCTATCACCCTCTATTAAACGTATTTCTTTATCTCCAACATATGTGAAATATAGATCACCAGACACTATGAACAGTACTACCTTATCCTGATGTGAATGTTCTTCGTATACAGTATCAGCTTTGTCTGTCCATTCAAATATATGCTTAAACCCTTCTTGTTTTAAAGTAGTTTTATATTCTTCAACTTTGCTCATATATGTTAAGTATATCATGCAAAAAAATAAAACTAGAAATAAAAACACTAGTACTTTTTGTATTTATGCGCCGAGCAGTTTGGTCACGATTATGTATTTGGATCTAGAAGCGATTCAATAACTGGTTATCAACGTAACAAATCTTGAATCTCATTTAGTTTAGAGTATATATAAAATACACAACCGTACCTAGTAAAAACGCTAACCAATATGTCAAGGGGTCTTTTCTTTTGCGATTATTAAGTAACCAAAAAAATGTAAGAATAATTGAGGAACAATATAATAATTTACTAGACAATTCTAAATATAAAAAACTTATAGAAAGTAGGTATGCAAATAATATACCTTGAATAAAACTAGCAAATGTTAGCATCCATATTAAGTAATTTTTGTGTTTATTCTTAATAAAATAAGTTACAGGTAGAAAAAATATCAAAGCTATTACCGAAACAGTAAATACTGTTGATGTTGTTAAGAAAGCAAAAAATATATCTTTTAACATGTGTATAGTATAACAAGTAAGGCAGGATTTACCAATCTTTTCATTTTGTTCCAGTCGAGACGCTATGTTTTCATAATCGCTTTGCTTTTTGAAAATATGCGCCTGCGGTTCAAATCTGATTTGGCGAGGAGTATTTTATTTTTATACTTTATAACATGAGCAGGATTTGCCTCTTCCTCGTTTCTCTCGGTCGAAACGCACAATTTATATAATCGTTGCACTCATTACAAATTGGAGCCTTCGGTTCAAATCTATGCTGGCTCCTCATCCAATAAAAAACCCACACATTGTGTGGGTTTTTTATTGGATGTGCGCCGAGCAGGATTTGAACCTGCGTAGCCCGAAGGGCGTTAGATTTACAGTCTAATGCAATTGACCACTCTGCCATCGACGCATATATGTACACATTTGTACCTGTGTACATATATAATACTATTATTTTGCTGCTTTTGCAACCGAGCGACTTGTACTAGTTACAATAGTACTTGTTTTTGTTTTCATTTTTTTCTTCATATCGACGACAAGTTTTTTGTCTTTTGAAAGTTCAACTGTCACAATTGATTCGCTTTCTTTTTTTCTACCAATAAGAGCGTTAGCTACTGGATTGAGTATTTCTGTTTGTATCAATCTCTTTATTGGTCTTGCTCCATACTGAGGATCAAATCCAGTTTTTGCAATATGAGCTAATGCTTCTTGTGAGACTACTAGCTGTATATCTTTCAATTTTAATCTCTTGGCTACAATTTCTACTTGCAGACGCACTATCTCTTTGATATGTTCTTCTTTGAGTATATCAAACACGATAATATCATCGAGACGATTCAGAAACTCTGGTCTGAAATAATCTTTCAAACTACCCATCACATTTTCTTTGCTCTGTTCATACTCTTTGTTGGCGCTCTTGTTGCTGAAACCATAACTTTCCATTTTTTGTATGAATTGACTACCGATATTTGAAGTAAGTACAATGATAGTGTTTTTGAAATTAATCACTCTTCCTTTACTATCAGTGAGTTTTCCTTCATCAAGTACTTGAAGTAGTATATTGAATACTTCTGGATGTGCTTTTTCAACTTCGTCGAATAGTACTACTGAGTAAGGTTTGTGTCTGATTGCTTCTGAAAGTTGTCCTGATTCTTCATAGCCGACATATCCCGGTGGCGAACCTACAAGCTTTGAAACACTATGGCGTTCCATATACTCACTCATATCAACTTTGATGAGCGACTTTTCGTCATTGAATATAAATTCAGCCAATGCTTTGGTGAGTTCTGTTTTACCAACACCAGTTGGACCCAAGAACATAAATGAGCCAATTGGTTTGTTTGGATCTGCTATTCCGGCTCTTGCTCTACGTACCGCATTTGAGATCTTCTCTATTGCTTCTTTTTGTCCAATCACTCGTTCTGCCAAATACTCTTCCATACGACTGAGCTTATCAGCCTCTTCTTCAAGCATCTTACTGAGCGGTATACCTGTTGCTCCCGATACAACACGTGCAATGTCTTCTTCTGTTATTTCTTCTTTGAGTATTCTACGAGATTTTTGTAATTTTTTTAGTTTATTATTTTTATCATCTAACTCTTTTGTAAGTTCTGGTATTATACCGTATCGTATCTCAGCTGCTCGCGCAAGGTCTGCTCGAGATTCTGCTTGTTCTTCTTCTAATCTTACTATTTCTAACTCTTTTTTTATTTGCTTGATATCTGTTAATATACTTTTTTCATTGAGCCATCGCAATTCTAAGTCTTTGGTCTTGTCTTCTAGATTGGCAATATCGCTGTTGATTGTTTTGATTCTATTTTTTGTTTCTTTACTTGTTCGTCCGTCTACTATTTGTAGTTCGTTATTGAGAGCTTCTCTTTCGATTTCAAGACGAAGTATTTTGCGATGTGCTTCATCGAGTATGATTGGCTTATTTTCAAGAGCAATTCGCATCGATGAGGCTGCTTCATCTATCAAGTCAATAGCCTTGTCTGGCAAATATCTACTGGTAATGTAGCGTGTGGAAAGTTCTACTGCTGCAATAATAGCGTCATCCGTGATACGTACACCATGAAAAAGTTCATACTTTTCTTTGAGTCCTCGAAGTATCGCAATAGCGTCTTCTGGGGTCGGTTCGTCGACTACAATAGGCTGAAAACGTCTAGCAAGAGCAGGATCCTTT
>JBDLSO010000049.1:0-5896 GCA_039799445.1 Candidatus Parcubacteria bacterium
ATAACAAATTCAAAGTCGGTCGGTGAGAATTCTTTTTTGTATCGATCGTTTGCCATGAATGTTTGAATTGTTGAAACAACAATCTGGGCACGTTGCCAAGAATCACGAGCATCTTTGTAGATCACACAAGTGTAATCACGACCTAGATATTGTCTGAAAGCTTTATAGGATTGATCTTCAAGTTCAATACGATCAACTAAGAAAAGAACTCGTCGTGCATTACCAGACTTTAAGAATAGTTTAATAACCGCGGCTGATGTCAAAGTTTTTCCCGTACCAGTTGCCATTTCAAACAAGAATCGAGTATTTCCTTGTAGTCCTGATTGTTGGATAGCTTTAATTGCATCCACTTGATATGGACGCATTTGTTTTAAATTGTTTGCCCTAAGAAATTCTGATCGTAAAGAGTTATCTTTAAATGACGGATCGTTCTCAAAGCCAGGCATTTGAGAAGCAATAATGTAATTTTCATCTACAACTGTAGAAGCAAGCTCTTGTGGATTTGGAGTATAACTTTCAAATTGAGTTATAGATTCTTGTGTAGGAAAACGAGCTATAGTATCAGGGTTACCGTGTTTGGTGTCCCAAAAATAATGGAGATTTCCGTTTGAAAGTATGACAAAACGAGCACCTACATTTCGTGCATAATTGCGAGCCTGTTCTTTTGCAGAAAGTGGCTCAATAGATTCTTTTTTAGCTTCAAGCACAACGAGAGGACGACCATCTTTATCTAACAGAAGATAATCTATGTATCCTTTGGGAATGTTTTCAAAATCGTCTCCAGCATCGGTAATACTTACACCAGGCTCAAGCGAAATATTTGCTTTACCTTTTTCAGAATCTTCAAAACGCCAACCTGCTTGTTCTAGAAGTTTGTTTATCTTTATTCGTGCTTGTGCTTCTTTGTTGTTCATTGTTTGTTTCATTCTACCACCTATTCTCTCTACAAACTAGCCTAAAAAGCACCCTTTGCGGGCGTTTTTTGCTAGTATAGGCCTTTGATTTTCAGCAATTTGACGTATTCTTCTGTTTTACATTTTTGGAGATTTTCGTATAAACTCATAGAGATAGTGTGGCATTTCAAAAAACCCACTGCTAGGCAGTGGGAGTTTTTATTTTTTGAATGATTTATAAAGGAGAAGTGGTAGAGAAATTACTATAAATAGAATAGAAAACCCTAAAAGTACTGGTGCTTTCTCTAAGCTTAAAAATAACGAATTATCTTGTAGTGGAACAATTAAATAAATAATTAAATAAATAATTAAATATGGAATTAATATTTTTTTCCAAAAATTAAATAGTTGAGTTGATTTTTTGAAATATAGTAATATTGATTGTAAAAAAATTGCAGGTCCTAAAATACTTACAGATAATAAGTGGAGTGTGGTGGTCCTACATACATCCCAGCATTTAGCTAAAAATAGTTCATATAATGAGTAATTAGTGCCTAAATTATATAAAACTAAAAACATTAAACTTAATATGACTGCTACTATTAATTGCCCATTTATTGTAATTTTATTTAATATCCATTTCATATATTTATTGTACCCCAAATAATCTTTTAAGACTATTTTTAATTTTAGTAAATAAATTCAATATACCTTGTGTACTGTCAGTTGCTACTGCTGGACTGGCTACTTGGGATATATTGTGTGAGTTGATAGTGTTTTTGTCTGTTTTTTGTGGCTTTGTTGCTGCTTTGGTATATTGTGTTGCTTGTTTTGATATATTCTTTTGTATTGTTTTCGAGGTAGTAGCGATATCTTTTGTGATGATACTTGTAGTGGTTGAGGCTTGTGCTGCTTCTTGGGTGCTGGTGCCTGTATTGTGCTGTTGTGCTGTGGTGCTTGCGTGTGGAGAGACTTTCGCTGTGGCTGCAAAATAGACAGCTCCGCCTCCCCCGCCATACGATACTTGTGGTGTTTGTGATGTTTCTTTTGGCTTTGTATAGACAACTTCTGTGTTTTCCTTGGCTTGTAATGTGATATCAATAGTGCCATCGGTATCACTGTCTACTTGCAGAGTAGTGCTTGCTATATCTCCACTTTCATTCATCGCTAAGGTTGCAATGGTGTTTGGGTTAGTTGGTATGCTACTAAATGTAGTGCTGGCGGTGATGGTATTCCCCTCTTGTCTATCTATATCGAGGGAGAATGAGCCTGTGTCATAGCCGTCTAATACTACTTTGTGGGCTAGTCCGACTGGGACAGATATGGTTTGTACTTCTCCATATATATCATATCTTGCTCCTTCTATTTGATTGATCACTTCATCGGTAGTGGTAGACCTTCCGCTGTATCTACCTTGATTGTCGATTATGCCGAGTGTAAGGGGTGAATGGAGGGTGTAGTGAAGGCGTTTGATGTCATTTCCTAATGGTTGAGTATTTATTACTATTTGGTTTAGAATTTGTGTTTGTTTTTGTATCTGAGATTGTATAAAAAAACGAAGTTCTGGAATCTCAAGAATACTTCCATGATTTTTTGTCCCTAAAATACCATTAAACTTATCTAGATTAACCCACCATCTCTCCACATTCTCTGTACTAGTGCTTGTATACAGTGCACTTGGCACCACCACAGTACCATCGCCATCTACGGTCTTCCTCACCTTAAATGACGGATATTGCACACCATCTCCCAATGAATATGCTTTGTAATCGATACCAACTACTGTGTCCTCTCCCCAACCTGCAACCTGTATGATTTTGGTTGTACTAGCAGCCTCAAAACTATCTACTCTCTGATGTGTAGCAATAGCATTTGTCAGCAGTGTTTGGTTGCCAAGCATTGCTCTGTTTGTATCTAGATATGGAGGCACGGGTCTCCCTTCTGCTCCAACAATGTATTGCTCGAGTTCACTGTGTCCATCTATCGTATATCCATATTGCTTGCGTTCTTTGGCATATATATCGGAGCCATCGAATGTCACAATTTTACTATTGAAATCAGTTTGACTGACCATATCAATATAGTTTTGATTTGGTAACAAGTTATAACTCATTGGCATATTTTGAGCCAATGAGCGAGAGCGAGCATTTGAGAGAACGAAGTTAGCACCAAGTGCGCCGATACCGTTGCCGTGTAAATTACCTACTACCGCTGCAGGTGTCCCCACTTGCGGTACTCCCACCATAATCACTTTGTCGATTTGATTGTACAGCGGACTGTTGGTCTCTTTGAGCGTTTGAATCAGTTCTTTGGCTACTAGTCCGCCATTTGAATGCGCCACAATGGTGACTTTACCGGATTTGCTATTGTCTACTAGTTTTTGTAATTGTTGTATGATGAATGAATCAGAAAGTGAAGTGGTAGTGGTACCATAATACACTTTGCCATCCACTTCTCTCCCTTTCTGTACTATCTGGTCAAGTGGAAGTCGCCAGTCGTATGGTATGACGGCATAGTCTGCGATAATGTGATCTGTGTTCTTCCATTTCTGCAAATCGGTGATAAATGACTTGTATATATCTTGTGTAGCAACAGTTCCAATGACTGCAGTATCACCCACCACATCAGCTCCTGTATGTATATTTTCTATACTATATCCATTGCTATCCATCGCAAGTCGGGCTTGCTTCTCGTCACCGCCAAGCACTCCCAAAGTGTCCCACAATTTTTCATTGTTGTTATCGTATAGTCTGGTACCCATTATGCCTGGGAGGAACATCACATTGGAATAGCAGTCGACTGTGCAGGGTTGCTTTTCTACTGTATATGAAAAGTCTATTGCATTATCATATGGTACTGGTGGAGTGTTGGTACCAAAGTATATCGGATCGTGAGTATATCTGTCGATTGTGTCGATATGTATTGTTGGAAAACCGACAGATCTTTTACCAAATGTCAAAAATCTATCTGGTGTTATATTTGGTCCTGCTACAACTTTGAAACCAATATCTGCGGGTACCAGATCCGTACCGTCAGTATCGATCTTAATGCCATAAAGTCTATCTGTGTAAAATAATGGATCTACGGCAGGAAAATCTTGGGGGGTTTCAAAAGTAACTGTACAGGTATTTGCGGCAGTACCTGCTTTGAAAATACCTATTACAGAATGTCCTGCAATAGGATACAGATAACCAAAAACATAATAATTTTGTATGAAGCGCAACCTGTCGCAGACACTAGGAACTGTGTATCCTTTTTGAATACCCGATGGATATATTTCTGGTGTGACTGTGATGCTGGTTATCTTTTTGTCTTGTGGTACTTGTACTGTCACTCCTTGATAATCAATATGAAGAAGACAAGATGGACTACGATCAGTGATACTACAAATAGATATATGTATTGTTTCACCAGCAGCAGCGTCTGTAGTGCTCATATCAATGATTTCAGACCATCTTTGATACCCGTACTGTTGAGATGTTATATTAGCAAATATATCACTTTTGTCTGATAATTGTGTTTGAAATGTAATATTTTCAAGTGATGTAGAAGATTGTATGGCGTATATATATGGCCATAATGCATCTTGTTGTGTTTTGACCATATATCCACTACTACCAAAATCAAAGACGCAAGCATTCTCTTCATTGATGCTAGAAATGCGTGGGTTGAGACTTGTCTCGAGAATACTTGTTTTGTACTGAATATCAGGAATATCAGGTACTGTATGAAAAGCCACGAAACGAAGATAAGAACACACATTTTCTGATGTAATCCCTTTTTGTATCCCTGCTTCTGTTATCGTTGGATATACTTTGAGAAAACGAATAGGTACTCCCTGTTGCATATGTAGAGCACTAAGTGTGATAGTGCTGTATTCTGATGATGGCAGCGTGGATGCTGTAACATCAGAGGAAAGAGACATACACAGTACAATAAGTGCGAAGATGTATTTTTTCATAAATATAGTATGACACTGAAAATAAGGTACATGAAGATATTTTGTGTGGATAAATATATATTGTCCTTTATTTTATTTTTGTCCTATAGAAATGCTTGTATATACAAGTTCAAAAATGATTATATCTATTATACGGATACAAAAAAACAGCTGCGAAGCTGTTTTTTTTGTATAGTTTTAGTACACAGAATGGTAGTAACTATTTTGTAACTTTCTTTGTTGCTACTTTTTTTGCAGCTGGCTTCTTGTCGGCTTTTGCAGTTTTCTCTACAAGTTTTACATTTGATGAGTGTATCGGCATAGAAACCTCTACCATCTTTCCTGCTCCACTACGAGTCTTTTTGATAGCCTTTTTAGCAACGTTGATACCATCGATAACAACTTTACTGATTGAAGGTAGAGCACGAGCAATAACACCGGTTTTACCCTTGTCTTTGCCTGCTATCACTATTACTTTGTCTCCTTTTTTTACGTGCATATATTTTGTATTAAAATTGAACCTATATTACTTCTGGCGCAAGTGAAGCGATTTTCTTGTAACCATCTACCCCACTTTCAGATAATTCGCGTGGTATAGGGCCGAACACACGTCCTGCTTTTGGATCTTTTTTAACTTTGTCCACAAGCACTACCGCATTCTCGTCGAAACGGATGTATGAACCATCTTCGCGACGATATGCTTTTACTTGGCGAACAACTACGCCGTATACAACATCTTTCTTCTTTACTGCTTTGCGAGGCTCTGCTATTTTTACAGAAAGCACTACCATGTCTCCGATGAACGCATATCGTCTTTTACTGCCTCCGAGTACTTTGAAAACCTTCCCCATCTTGGCTCCTGAGTTGTCGGCTATTTTTACTTTTGTTCCTACTTGAATCATGGTGTTGTTCTATAAATGAATAAATAATTGTATATGTTATACTATTTTCTTTGTGATAGTAAAGTTCTTATCTTTTGATAAGGGGCGAGTCTCTTGTATTTCAACACGGTCACCAGTCTTGAATACATCACCCTCGTTGTGAGCTGTGTATTTTTTAGTAC
>JBDLSO010000050.1:0-5888 GCA_039799445.1 Candidatus Parcubacteria bacterium
TGATAAAGTTGTTTGTACAGAAAATTTTATATTTCCAAGATTTAATATGTGAGATTTTATGGATTTTTTGATTTCTTCTTTTTCTTGTTCAAATTTTATTTCTTTTTCTTTATCTTTGATTTTATCTTCAATACCCACATCCAGTGGTAAAGATTTGAAATTAGATAAATCAAGTTTAGGAAAATGACGCGAAAATTCTCGAGTTTTATCACTCTTTTGATTAGCAAAATCATCACTTAATTTCTGTAAGTCATTTATTTCTTTGTTGAGATCTTGACCTTTTTGACCGATAATAACTGTATTCAGATTTTTTTGTTGATCAAAAGTGATATTTTCTCCATCAAAAACATTATCCGCAATAAACTTAGAATCAAATATTAAAATGCTCGGATTAGATTTATTCCAAGCCTTGTTTTGAAATGTATACTTATCATTGGTTCCATTGTTTTCAAAATCAATCTCTACATTTTTACTGCCACTCGCACCAAAAGTTTTGCGACCAATAAGTATGTCATTGTTGCCAGTTTGGAGAGACCGAAGAATGGCAGTGAGGGTGCTTTTACCTTTAGTGTTTGAACCGAAGATTATCGTTTCTTTTTCAAACTGACAGCATGGAATGATACAAGACTCAAACTTTCCGATATTTAGAATTTTTTGGATTCTTTTTAGCATTATAGAAAATATTATAACATTTTCTGCTTGATTTTTCTATCTTTCATTGTTTCTTTGTTTTATTTTTTATTGCGGATTCGGTCACGAATATTTATTTTTCGTCAAAAATAAATTTCTCGAAGTCTCCGTCGACACGATGTACTCATCGCCTGGCTTAAAATACCAGGACTCGGTCACAGATATTTTCTCGCCGTCGCTGCGAAAATTTCACGAAGTCTCCGCCGACACGATGTGCTCATCGCCCAGTTCGCTATTTCGTCTGCTGACTCAATAAAGCTCCGCTTTTCGAGCCCCTGTCGTACACAAAGCAGTTTGTGTACTTCCCGCAGCCCACATATAAAAAGCCCTTTACAGGGGCTTTTTATATGTGGGCTGCGGGACAGGGACTCGAACCCCAATAGACGGTACCAGAAACCGTAGTCCTACCATTAGACGATCCCGCAATTTTTATATATACCTTTTTATTTCTATAATATTATGTACATGTGCTTTACCGTATACACTGCGATTCAAACCAATTGAGTACAATTGAATGAATCGGGAGCATTAGACGATCCCGCAAGGTTTTTTGTACTCCCAATATCAAAATGAGTATATCACACAATACTTGTTTTTTGAACTGGTCGGTGTATACTTTATAGTATATGAAAAAATATATTGCAGCGGTTATCGGTCTGATATTACTCTTGGGTATTTTGTACGCAGTATTTAATACTGACACGACACAAGCTCCAACAAGTCAGACAAATAATCAAATACAAACAACCCCAATCAATCAGGAAGTAGCCGCAACCTCGTCTACTGAAACCAATACTTCAGAAAAAGTACGCCTCACCATAACTGATACATCTACAGGAGCTGATGTAACACCGGGAGTAGCAGTAAAAACAACTGCAACAGTACCTGCAACTGCACCAACAACCTTCACACTTGCGGACGTGCAGAAACACGCTAGTGAACAAAGTTGCTACTCAGCTATCAATGGCAATGTCTATGATTTAACAAGCTGGATAAACAAACATCCAGGAGGTAAAATGGCTATTATGTTTATCTGTGGTAAAGATGGTACAAATGGATTTATGGGTAAACATGCTCGAAGCGAAAGTGCCAAAGCAGCACTTGCCAAATACAAAATAGGAACATTCACGCAATAATCGTATGCAAGAATATATAGTTGTACTACATGTTGCTATTTTGATACTCACCGCACTTGTCATTTTGTGGTCAGATCATTTGGGATATAGTTGGATACGAGGACAGAAGAAAACTCTCGATGCCAAAGTAGTATCAAAACTCCACAGATATGTCTGGATTGGTCTTGCTTTAATGATAGCTACTGGCGCAACGCTGGCGTATCCAATGCGAGACTATCTACTGAGTAATCCACGTTTTTATGTCAAAATGGGATATGTGGGTATGCTCATCATAAATGGGGTTGCTATCGGTGTACTTTCAAAGACTGCAATGTCGATGGAGTATAAAAACATATCAAAGAAGCAAAAAATGACATTTTTTGCTGTGGGAGCAATCTCAACATTTGCCTGGATAGGTGCTACACTCGGGGGGATATTCCTCATTGCAGAATAGGTAATATCACATATAAGGTATATACTGTTCATATATGTTATCAATCAAACTTTTCGCATCTCTTCTTCCAATCATGGCTATTATCGACCTGACGTGGATCGGTATTGTGATGTATCCATTTTATAAATCTCAAATCGGTCACCTGATGGCAGCAAATGTCAATTGGATACCTGCGGCGATTTTCTATGTTGTCTACCTTGCGCTTGTCGTATACTTTGTCGTAGAACCAGGAGTACGTTCTGGAAACTTCTGGCAGACAGTATTCAATGGTGCATTACTCGGATTCCTTGCATACGCAACGTATGACCTATCGAATCATGCAACACTCAAAGATTGGCCGCTACTTATGACTGTTGTGGATATGGCATGGGGGACTGTGATTACAGCAGTACTCTCGGGTATAGGATTCTTTCTCGGAGGATTCCTAGCATAACACATACAAAATGTGACAAATAATTGTCACATTTTTTGTAGGGTACTGTTATACACAATATAAATACAAATACTATAATATACAGACTATTTTTAGTATTTCTTAACTGATTGTATAATAGTAAATAGTTATATATTACACTCATGAAAAAACGTATCAAAAAATTTATCACAGCAAGGACAGTACAGCGATTTATGCGCTACTTTGCAGTGGGGGGCAGTACATTTTTATTTGATATATTGTTACTAGTCATCGCTACTAAAATATTTAATATACATTATATTGTAGCTACAGCCGGTGCATTCATGATTGCTGTCTCATGCAATTATTTTATAAGTCGCAAATATGTATTTAAATATAGTGACAGAAAGATACTACATGGCTATGTATATTTCTTGGGATTCGCTGGGATTGGTGCACTTGCGGTAACGGCGGGAACTGTCTTTTTCACAGAAGTTGTCGGACTGTATTTCGTATTCTCTCGTTTACTTGTCTCTGGAGCCGTTGGTATAGGGAATTATATCTTTAATCTACATCACAATTTCAAAGTCGCAGGAAAAGAGTTATAATATATAGATGATAGATCTACGCTCTCAAAAGCTCACACATATAGAAACACCAGCATATTATTATGATTTGGAAGTATTACGAAACACACTTGAGGAGCTTAAAAAACAAAACACCGAAGGCTACATACTTCAGTATGCACTGAAGGCCAACAACGATAAGAGAGTGCTTGGAATGATACAGAGCTATGGTCATGGAGCTGACTGTGTGAGTGGTGGAGAAATAGAACGAGCGCTTGAAACAGGTTTCCAGCCGAGCATGATATCATTTGCGGGGGTGGGGAAAAGTGATGCTGAAATTCGCTATGCACTCAATCAGCGAATCGGATATATACATATAGAATCACTACAAGAGATAGAAGTGCTCAGCGAGCTCGCAACAAAAGAGGGTATTGTACAAAATGTATTATTGCGTATCAATCCACAAATAGATGCACATACTCATGCTCATATCACAACGGGGCTTGCCGAGAATAAATTCGGTATCGCGCTTAGTGATATCAGTACTGCCGTACAGAGCATACAAAACGCAGCAAGCTTGAATTTGGTTGGTATACATTTTCATATCGGTTCTCAGATAGAGGAAATGGAGATATTTGAAACACTCTGTGTGAAATCATTTGAAATAGCAGCTGAGATAGAAAAACTGGGATACAAACTCAGTATTATTAATATTGGTGGAGGTCTCGGTGTCGACTACATAGAGCCGCATACAAATACTATCCCAGACTTTGCCAGCTATTTTGAAGCTCTGAAGAAGAATAGTGTATTGAAAGGTGGAATGCAAATACATTTTGAATTCGGGCGCGCCATTGTGGCTCAATGTGGTGTGCTGTTATCGCGCGCGCTATTCACAAAAGAAGCTGGCGAAAAAGATATTGTAGTAGTGGATGCTGGAATGACTGAACTGATGCGACCAGCACTGTACGGTGCCGAGCATTATATAGAAAATATTTCTTCGACACTACCCGCAAAAAAATACACTATCGTAGGTCCTATTTGCGAAAGCACTGATACATTCAGAGAAGACTATATACTACCAGAGACTAAAAGGGGAGATCTGATAGCGATATATAGTGCTGGTGCATACGGACAAACAATGTCCTCTGAGTATAATCTGCGCCCCAAAGCCTGCACGTATTATAGTGATCAATTATAAAAAAATGCCTGCAAAGTGAGCAGGCAAGTAGTTAACATATTATTTGTTCATAGAAACGAGTTGCCGCAAGTGCAATTTACCATAAGCATAGTATTCGACAGCTGGCATACCACCCTTGCAAAATAGAAATGCAGGACATTTGTGGCATGTCTCACGCATATTGCGAGTTTCATTACCCACATGAAGTGGTAGTGCATCTGGTTCAAAAAGTCCTGGCTGCGCAGCCAGCCTTTTTTTCTTTGATGTTGCAGCAGAATCGATGAGATCGACATCAAATGTACCAAATGACTTCATCTCGCGATTTTTTGGACTGCGGTTACATAAGTTACCAGACAATAACCACAAGCAGTCACCAAGTTCAATAGGACAGCACCCTGTGTCGGACAAATACTGAGTTACAGCCTCATATCCAAGCACAGAAGATGTTTCATATCTAAATGTTCTTGGGTCGTTTGGTGATAGCTTCACCACACCAGTCAAGACCATGATACGCATGAGATGAAAGTCAACAGGTGGTGGAAAGTCTTTCAGCCCAATGAGGCGTAGGTCTCTCAGGAAATAAGTGACCATGCTAGTCATCTTCTTCTGGAATCCCATAAAACCAGACTTGGTCTTTGGGTTATATCTACAGCGAGCCTCAATTTCTTCAAAGGTGGTAACACCTTCATAGATTTTTCTCGGATCACCCGCATATAGTTGTGCCAGCTGAACAGAGGAAAATGACCAAAACTTTTTTACATCAGACAAAAGTCTAGTGAACTTGTGTTTCGTCATCACCTCATCAATTACATCGGGATTTTGTGAATCAGGATTGTCAGGATCAAAGATACCTAGACCTTCTTGATTCTCAAAAATCTTAAGCAGTGTAGCTACTGCAAAATTGCTGTCGATTGGTCCTCGCATATACATACATGCATAGAACCAAAATCTAGCTTGCTGTAACTTGTCGTATTTTTCTAACGAGTTTCCCACAATCTGCTGTGGCGTGACAGCTTCATTGTACGGGTAAGACCTCGACACAAATGCGCTGCGAAGTGCATCAAACACTTTACGTGCTTGTTTGTGATCTACGTACATAGGTTCTGCCCCCCCTTACTGCCACACGGCAGTTCTGCTGCAATAATACACTTTTTTCTGACTTTGTCAAAGTTTACTTTTGTGAAATTTAGTAGTACTCTTTAGACAGAATGGCTCTTTATAAAAGAGCCAACGTCATCGTAAGGAGGCAAAAACATGACAGATCAGTTTTTTACAATCGTGCACGAAATTTATGCACGTGAGGCGTTGCCTGTAGTGAACATTTTACCACAACAACGGAGTAGTCTAACTCATATTGATGAGTTGCGAAACTCAATAAGATCAAACGGTGGACTCATAAACCCGATAAACCTACTCGCCTTTGCAACCAAACAAGAAGCAATCGCTCATGCAAGATTCTTTAGAAAAATGTATGGCGATAAAAAAAGATCAC
>JBDLSO010000051.1:0-5813 GCA_039799445.1 Candidatus Parcubacteria bacterium
AGAGATGATTACGTTGATAGGCACTATGTGTAAGCACAGTAATGTGTTGAGCAGAGGTGTACTAATAACCCGATTCCTATTAGGAAATGTGAAAATCATGGTCAGCGCCTCTATATTGTGCATCTACTTTGTTAGAAAATATATAAAGCACGTCACTGTACGCAAGTACAGCTCGTTTACTTTATATATTTTCTGCCTCGTATATGCTCAATATAGAGGCGCTGATAAATACAGTGAGTGATACGAAAGTATCAATGTGCTGCTTATTGAAACACTTTCAGTGTTTCTGATGTGCATACAATGTTTTGCTTTGTATTTCGGTACAATTCAACATACTGTATGTGCATCAGAGATTCTGAGAGTTTCGAGTGTGTGTATATGTGTCTGAATACTTGTATTCGCTCATGTATATACACTCGAGATTCTTTGGAATCTCTGCTGACCAGGAGTAGCTTAAGTAGAGCGTTTGTGGAGAATTTAGTTACTCCTTCATCAGTTTGTTCCCCAAATCTGCTGATGATAGAGTTATTTCATTCAACCACAAAAGGTTTGGGTGCAATTCCCATCTCCTGCCCAGCACTAGTTAATTCAATCTCACTTGTGAGATAGCAGAGTCATTCTGCAAACACTACTGCGTGAAAACGACGCAAATGAGTATAGTACTCATGTAGTGCGCCACTACGGTGGCACAAATTCAACAGCATACATATTTGTTACTGTTAGTTGAATGTTTTGTCTTGGTGGTATGTTTGTGGGGACACACCTGTTCTCATTCCGAACACAGAAGTTAAGCCCGCGTAAGTCGATGATACTCTTTTAGGGGAAAGTAGATTGCCGCCAGGACAAAACATTTAACTCCCCTAATGCGCAGCGTAAGCTGCGCATTTTGCGTTCCAGCAAGGATGTTGACCTACCTCTTCAACATTGCTACGGAGAATATATGCAGAATACTCAGTCTTATAATACAAAAAAGTGTGCTGCACAAGCACACTTTTTTCTTTTGACTTGTCTATACTTTTTGGTTTATACAGTCCTATCTATCTTTTGCACTGCTTCTTCCCAAGTCACATTTATTTTTTTGTGAGGATTAAATATACCTTGTGGGTCAAATATATCTTTGACTTTGCCAAAGAGAGTAATCATCTTATCTGTAAACATATAGTGAAGGAATGGTGTACGAATCAGTCCATCATTATGCTCGCCAGTGATTGATCCTTTATATTCGGAAACGAGGGCATATACTTTTTCTGATAATTCTTTGATTGCTGTCACACTTGATTCTTCCGAGAGTTTCATAAGTGGTATCACATGTAGGTTACCATCACCCACATGTCCTGCAATGGTATATGTCAAGTTATACGAATCAAGCAATGCTTCAAACCTTGGCATAAATGTCGGGAAATCATACGAATGTATCACCACATCTTCTATAAATGGTGCGGTACGTAGCCCTTTTAATTTACTACGAAGTAGGTTAAATGACTCACGTCTAAATGTCCAGTATTTCTGAGCTTCTTTGAAGCTTTTGATATTACGAACTGATATACCCTTCTTTGAACTTGCAAATGTCGACAATTCAGCAAATGCAGCACTTGCCAATGTATCAGCTTCTTTTTGAGTGTCGGCTGTGAACTCAGCGATCAGTACTACTTTTGGTATACCACCACGAAGTGCCATTAGAAACTCTGGAATAAAAGACAGTCCAAGTGTCAGCATATTGCCGCCCATACGCTTTGCAATATCCGGCAAGAATTTCATCGCAATCTTGAATGTATGATCATCATACAATTCGAAACTCTCTGGGTTATGTGGCAATACGCGCTCCACCACAGCTGGTATATCTCCTACACTATTTACAAACACAACGAGAGTGTGTACAAATGGTGCAGCACGCACAGTACCAAGAGACATACGTGTTGTCATACCAAGTGTTCCTTGGGCGCCACATATGAGCTTTCCTATATGTAGGGACTTTTTCTCTTCATTCCACGCATCCCACAAATAGTATCCAGCAGAGTTTTTGGTAACACTTGGTTTTGCTGCGAGTATTTCAGCTTTGTTCTCCTCTATAAGTGCATAGACAGCTCTATGCACATCACCAAAGAAAGTCTTGTCTTCTTGTAATATACGCGCAAGCTCTTCTCCTTGAAACTCTTTGAATGTATACAAGTTACCGTCGGCGCACACCATATCAACTTCTCGTACATATTCTACTGTTTTACCATATCGCAAAGTCTTTTCCCCGCCTGAATTATTATTGAGTATACCACCCATAGCTGCCAATGCTTTTGAGGCAGGATAACTTGGGAAAAGCATACCTTTGGCAAGTGTTGCCTTTTCGACATCACGATAAAATGCTCCAGGCTGTACCGATACGAAGTCCGATCCGACTTCATGTATTGTGCTGAGATATTCCGTAAATGAAACAACTATAGAGTCTGTGAGAGGTCCACCACTCATACATGTTCCAGCTGAGCGAGCAGTAAGCGAAATAGTATTGTTGCCAGAAAGACGCTCTGCTTGTATATACGCAACCAAGGCCAATACATCATTGATGCTTTTCGGTACTACAACAGTTTCAGGCACTATACGAAATACACTAGCATCGCGCGAATACAGTTCACGAGTCGCCTCATCGCTTTTAATTTCTCCATCAAAGTTTGGTATATGTAGCATACATATATAATATCAAAAAATACCTATCAAACATAGAGCAAATATAGCGATAGCACTACATATTGTGATATACTGGTGTATATTCTATGGGAGAACATCCATACATTGAAACACATTCGCGACTCACGTATCACAAAGAGACGCATCAATTTTCTGACAAAGTTGCGGCATTTATCGTACATTGTCTTGCTCGTGGTGCAGATATACTTTTCAAAAATAGATACGGACATCGTGCTGTAGTGCTTGAAACAGTGGCTGCCGTCCCAGGTATGGTTGGTGGTGTATTTATGCACTTCAAAAGTCTGCGTACCATAGAAGACGATCATGGTTGGATACAAGAGCTTTTAGCAGAAGCAGAAAATGAACGAATGCACTTAATGATATTTTCACATATTTCAAAACCAAATACATTTGAACGTTTCCTGATTTTCTTTGTGCAGTTCACTTTTATTGCATTCTATATGTGTTTATATATCATTTCCAAAAAAACTGCCCACCGTGTAGTTGGATATTTTGAAGAACAAGCAATACATAGTTATACTACATATCTCGCTTGTATCGACAATGGAATTATATACAACAGCAAAGCACCACAGATAGCCATTACCTATTGGGGGCTTGCAGACGATGCGACTTTGCGCGATGTGGTAGAAGCCACAAGAGAAGACGAAGTACGTCACCGTGACGTCAATCATACTTTTGCAGATAAACTCTCAAAGAAAAAATAATATGAAACAAAATACAATACTTGCCATAGCTTCAGTCGTCGCATTCCTTGGATTGCTCGATTCCATATACCTGACATACACTCGTTTTATGGGTATAGTTCCGCCATGTTCGATTTCTTTTTTCTCAGGCTGCGCAACTGTTGCAAAAAGCTCTTATTCAGTTTTCTTCGGTATTCCTCTATCGTTGATTGGTGTATTTTTCTACTTACTTATCTGTGTTGTTACCATAACACTTATATATAAAAAGGTGAGATACGGCTCTCTGGCTTTTGTCTTCTTTTCGACATTAGGCGGACTCTTTTCGCTATATTTTGTCTATTTACAAGCATTTGTGATCAGAGCATTTTGTATATATTGCGTAGCATCAGCAATAGCTTCATTTGTGCTTGTCCCACTTGCCTTTATCTACAAGAGAAAAGATACCCGCTAAAGGGTTCAGAAGGCTATATACACCTAGGACTGGGCATAGGCACTTTTAGAGCAAAGAAGTATTGATATATAACAGAGTACAGGGTTGTTGCTTTTTTGGCTTTTTTCTGCTATACTTTGGGTTCAAATATATTTATGCAAACAAAACTCACAACTGATTTAGCTGCGGCAGGGTCACATTATGGATACTCAAAAAGTCGCCGTCACCCTTCTGTGAAAAAATTTATAGCATCTACCTCTGGTGGAACTGATTTCCTAGACCCAGAAGTAACTGCTTCTCAAGTTACAAAAGCAGCTGCTTTTGTAAAAGATTCTATAGCATCTGGCAAAAAAGTACTATTTATTGGACAGAAGCCAGAAATTCGCCAAATTGTGAAAGAAATGGCACTTTCAGCAGGTGAGCCATATATGGCAGACCGTTTTGTTGCGGGTACTATTACTAATTTCGGAGAGATTCGTCGACGTGCAGAGAAATTAGTAGACATGCTCTCTAAAAAAGAAAAAGGCGAGTATGCAGTATATACCAAGAAAGAGCAACTTGAAATCACTCGTACAATAGAGCGTATGGATCGAAACTTTGGAGGTATCATAGGATTGGACAAACTTCCAGCAGTAGTTATCGTAGTAGATCCACGCCATGAAGAAATTGCAGTACTCGAAGCAGTATTTGCACATATTCCAGTAGTGGCAATCGCATCTACTGATTGCAATATTACAAATGTAGATTTCCCTATACTTGCAAACGATGCAAATATAGCATCAGTGCGTCTCATACTTGGAACTATTCGAGATTCAATTCTTGAAGCAAAGTCAGTGAAAACACCAACAGCATAATAATAACCTTACCACCTATGGAAATAACAACAGAACTTATCAAAGAATTACGAGATGCAACAGGTATATCTGTGATGCAATGTAAAAAAGCATTAGAAGCTGCTGGTGGGGATATGGAAAAAGCTCAAGCTATACTACGTGAAGAAAGTGCAAAGATTGCAGCGAAAAAAGGAGATAGAGAACTTGCTTCTGGAGTAATTGCCTCATATATACACACCTCAAAAACAGTTGGATGTATTGCTGAACTTTCATGTGAGACAGACTTTGTATCAAAAAATGAAGAGTTCATCACACTTGCACAAGAGCTTGCAATGCATATTACCGCATTTGCTCCAGAAACAGTCGAGGACTTACTTGAACAACCATTCATAATGAATGGCGATGTAACAGTCGGAGCACGCCTCGATGAAGCAGTGCAAAAGTTCGGAGAGCGTACAGTAGTGAGTCGTTTCGAACGATACAGTTTTGGTGAATAGTACTCTGTATACACTTTATATATGTCCATATATGTCATATTGATTTCACTGATTGCTCTAGTATCTATACTAGGCTCTCGCTTTGTGGCGGTGCAAGGTGGTAAGGTTTTTTATAAAGGAAAAGGTTTGACAGAGTTTATATCAAATACAATTGAGCTTCTTATATACATTAAAAAAGTATCAAGGCATCTACGTAAAATAGCAGAACAATATACTTTTCATTTTTTTGTACGTGTGCTATACTGGCTGCAGCTTTTTGTAAATAGAGTATACGCTTTCGCGCGCAATCGATTTATGAAAAGAACAATACCCGACAAAAAAGCAGTATCGCGTTTCTGGGAATACTTGAAAGAATATAAGCAAGAAATGGATCAAGAAAAAAAGAAATAGGCAATATAGAATATAGAATATAGAATTATGAAAATTCCAAATTCCAAATTCCAAATTCCAAATTCCAAATTCCAAATTCCAAATTCCATATTCCAGTACCATATGCCGTTTTAGCTCGAGCCACTCGGTGGCGAAGATGTCTGAAATGAGCACATTTCAGACGCAGTTGACTGAGCAATTCTGTATCTTAAAATTAAATATGTTAAGCTACAGAAGTTCAAAATAAAAATAAATAAATATATGCCGTTTTAGCTCAGTTGGTAGAGCAATAGTTTTGTAA
>JBDLSO010000052.1:0-5672 GCA_039799445.1 Candidatus Parcubacteria bacterium
GGGGCATATTACAGACGAGGAGACAGGACTGACATATGCACATGCCAGGTATCTGAGTACAGCAAATAAGGTGTGGACGCAACAAGATCCATATTTCTGGTCACAAGTAACTAATGAAGCTTACTTATCAGATCCTCAAGCACAGAATAGTTACTCGTATGCGAGGAATAACCCGACGACATATACGGATCCGACGGGGGAATACTTTGAGTCAGGATTAGATATTGCCTTTATTGCAAACGACTTAAAGAATATTAATCAAAATATTCAAGATAAGAACTATGGTGAACTTGGTTGGAACGCACTCTCACTTATGGGTGATAGTATAGGTCTCGCTGCTCCAGGATTTACTGGTGTTGGGCTTGGGGTGAAAGTGGTAGGGAAAGAGGCAGTAAATGTAACAGAAAAAATAGTACAAAAGACAGTAAACAAAAATACTAATGACGCGGTCGGTAACTTTGGAATATATGAAATAAAAGTTAATGAAGAGTTGTATAAATATGGTAAAGCAGACTTAGACAGAGTTACTCAATCATCAAATCTTCCAACGAGATTACATCAACAGCTGACTAAATTACGAAAGCAAGGAATTGATGCTGTTGGTAATGTAATAAAAACACAATCAAATACAACAACTAAAGAGATAAAGAAAATAGAAAATTCGTATATACAAAGTTTTGTTAATAAAACTAGTAAGGTTCCACCAGGCAACCAAAAAAGTTTCAAAATTAATAAATAATATAAAATATATGAATAAAAACATCTCTTTAATGCAATTATATAGTGAAGTAGGAGTTAATTTTGAAAAAGTATTTCCTTATAAAATCAGCAATCTTCTAATGACAGATCTTAATAATAACTTTATTAAAGACGGTAAGTTCTTAAATGAATTTGATGGTTATCAGTTAGGTATAATCTTGACCACAAAAAAAGGCGACCTTAGTAAAATAGCAGAGGATATTAAGAATCCAATATTAGTAGACAGTGATTACATTATATGCAAACCCCTTGTCTCTAAAAAAAATAAGACAGTTGATTATGTTATCTATCTACCTTTTTTATTAGAAAAGAAAGATGAGAAAATTTTCACGACATACTTCCTAAAAGCAATTGAGCAGGTCTTTCACCATCTAAATTACTCTGATAAAAGCGCGAAAAAGATAATTCCCTTACAATGAAAATTGGAATAATTAAAACCAAATATTTATTTTTATTTGTATTGTTATTGAGCGCCTTCAATATAACTTACGCACAAGAAGCGCTTAGTGGCGTAGATGTAGCCGAAGTACGCTACGAATCAGGAGTAATACCACATAAGGAACTAACTTACCTCCACAACAATTACCAAGGCTCTCCAGTCCTTACCACAAACGAAACAGGACAAGTGCTACAAAACAACTATTATGATGTATGGGGTACTAGAGTAGCTACAAGTACTGCTACAACTACAATACAAAGTAGAGAAGGGTATACGGGGCATGTGCAATGTGTCTATGGTGTGTAAAATGATTCAACAAAAAAAGATACTTCATTGAAGTATCTTTTTTTGTTGATGAATCTATAGAGAGTCTTATAAATAAGCCTCTAGGTCGGTCTCACTGTGTTGTGCTCTCGGCAGGAATCGAACCTGCATCACAACTACCGCAAAGTTGTGTCCTATCCATTGAACGACGAAAGCAAATTTTAAATTGTGTATCAGTAGGCAAACGAGCAGCTGCGTCTCAAACTGATTCTACTCAATTAGAAACGCAACCAATGCATCACAGCATCGGAAAGATCAGGTAGTCTTTTTTTCTCAAGAATAAATCTACGTAGAATGATACGAACTTCTTCCGGATCAATCTCCTCTGGAAGGGGAATAGATACATGCACAAAAAAGGTTTTTTTCAGTGTCAGCAGCAATTGCCGACGACTTGCAAGTCCTTCTGTAAAAACAGAAAACGAAGCAATTTCAGAATAACTGATAAATGTGTCATCTATCTCTATACCATCTTTGCGAAGTACATATTCTTTTTCTGAAATATTTTCGTTAGCAAATAATCCTATTGCAATACCACCGACAAATATAACAGCTGCAAAAGTATAATTCTGTAAATATATTGCAAAAATAGTTCCAAGTAGGACAATAAGACCCAATATCCAAAACCAGTCAACACTTTTTTGTTTTGCAATATAGGGTACTCCTTTCCATTGTAAGAGTTGTTGTTGCATGATTGTATTGTATGGTGAGGTATAGCTCAAAGCGGAGGAGGTGAGATTCGAACTCACGGTCCGCGTAAACAGACTTCTGTTTTCAAGACAGATGCAATCGACCTCTCTGCCACTCCTCCGCTTTAAGTTATACCAAAGTATCCATATCTGAAAAATAGTATACCACAGCTGACAATTTTTTCCAACCATATTGTATTTCGTGTACCTCATGATATGATTATATATATGAAATATTTAAGTATTGATTATGGATCAAAAAAAGTAGGTATAGCGACCTCAGACGACGATGGACGCATGGCATACCCGTGTATGATTGCAGACAATGACAAGTCTCTTATGGGCGACATCAAAGAAATCGTCCGTGCAATGAAAATAAATGAAATAGTCATTGGCGAATCGGTAGATCAAAATGGCAAACCCAATGAAATCATGAAAGAGATTAGAAGTTTTGCAGTGCGGCTTGAAGATGAGCTCGACCTACCAGTACATTTTGAAAAAGAGTTCATGACGAGTATAGAAGCGAGACGTATGCAAAGCCAACATATTGTGGACGACTCTGCTGCAGCACTCATACTACAAAGATATTTAGACAAGATAAATAGACCGACAGCACAAGACGAAAGTGATACTGAAGACGACGATGAAGAAGAATACTAAAAAATAAAATGAAAGAAATTACTATTGATCAGTTTGCCGAGCTCGACATACGAATAGGAACAATACAAGAAGCACACAAGATTGAGGGAGCTGATAAGCTGCTACGATTCATTGTAGACCTCGGTGAGACAAGCACAGACGAAGCAGGAAACACAACTTCTGTGCATAGACAAATACTCTCAGGCATACGAGAGTATTACCCCGATGAGTCCGTACTCGTGGGGCAGCAAGTACCCGTTTTGTGTAATCTACCAGTGCGAAAGTTACGAGGCTTCGAGAGTCAAGGTATGATACTCTACGCAGTAGGTGAGGGGGATAATTTCAAAACACTGAACCCCTCAGGGCATGTTGAAAACGGTACTGCTGTTAGCTAGATTTTTTCTGTGCAATTCTCTCTTTGAGAAATGTAAGCGCAGGCGGCAGAAAAGAGACAACAATGATAGCAATCAAAATATAGTGTATATACTCTTTTGCACCAGGCACAAGTGCACCAAGGAAATACCCACCAAGTAAAAGTGATGTCACCCAAAGAAAAGCTCCTGTCATATTGTATACGATAAATGTGCGATATTTCATAGCACCAATACCAGCAAATATGGGAGTGAATGTACGTACTATGGGTGTAAATCGAGCGAGTATTAGTGCCATAGGGCCATATTTTGCAAAGAATTTTTCTGTACGTATGACATGTTCCGGATCAAAGAAAAAAGACTTTGGTCTATTGAACAATTTTTTGCCATACTTGTGTCCAGTGAAATAACCAACCGAATCACCAAGTATTGCTGCTGCAAGCAGACATGGATATAGTATCCAGATAGGAAGTATTCCTTGTGACGCGAGAAATCCAGCGGTAAAAAGAAGACTATCACCAGGTAAGAAGAAACCAAAGAATACACCAGATTCAACAAACACAATGAGAGTTACTCCGATTACTCCATAGGCACTGATGAGAGATTCTAGGTCAAACATAGTGGTAGTATAGCATATCTGTGTTCTACTTTATGTATAAAAATGATACTATAATGATATGAAATTATATATCTTTTCTCCAAATAAAAAAGCAATTTTCAGTGATTTACTATTATCACAACTAGAGAATAATTATGAAGTTATTTTCCATGAGACACCAACCCCTCTCTTGCAACATGCTGATTTTATCAATGATATAGATGAAAAAGTCATAGCGCTTGATCCAGATTATTTTGATTGGAAATTCACATCGGAAGATATTGATTTGTGTAAAAACGTAAAAGCCTTCTGCCTACAAACAACTTCATTTTCTTGGATGGATACAGAACATGCAAAAGAGAGAGGGGTGCCAGTCCTTAACTTAAAGGGATTTTCAAGAGAAGCTGTTGCAGAGTTCGCTTTTCTATTGGCGCTTGGGGTCGCTAGAAAATTACCGTTACTTATTCAAGCAGAATACAAACAAGATTTCATAGCGCATCAAGGCATAGAGCTTAGAGGTAAAACTGCTGGTATCATTGGACTTGGAAATATAGGAACAAATATAGCAGAAAATTGTAAAGGGTTTGGTATGAAAACTTTGTACTGGTCTAAAAATACTCGGAATGATAAATTTGAATATAGAGAACTAGTAGACCTATTAGAAACAGCGGATGTGATATTTGTGACGCTTGCATATAATCAAGAAACTGCGACAATACTCACTGACGAATTATTAAAAAAGATGAAGAGCACAAGTATTTTTGTAAGCATCGCACATAAACTATTTAGTGAAAACACTATAATTGAAATGGTACAAAATCGAAATTTGTATGGTTACGGCACAGAAGAAGAAAACGGTAATCCAACAAAAATAAAAGGCAATATTTTAATACTACCTGCTGTAGCGTGGGCAACAAATGAAAGTATGTCAGCAAATGGAGAAATGTGGACGAATACAATTCTGCAACTTAAAAAAGGTGCGTATTTAAATAGGGTAAATTAAGGCACATAGTAGCTGTGGTCACGAATCACTAAGTCCGTTTGACAGCAAAAGCAGGCAAGCCTTCTAAGTGTTCTCAACCCTACCTCGTGCTTTTGTTTTTTGTCTGGAAGAAAACAAAAACAAAAGCACACTCTGGGTCGGCACAACCTAAAAAAGACACGCAGGTGTCTTTTTCTTAACGGTTGTGCCCCTGGCAAGAATCGAACTCACATTTCCTCCTTAGGACGGAGTAGTTCTATCCATTGAACTACAGGGGCAAAATAGCTGCGCCGTTGGCACGTGCAAACTATTTCAAGGTATGATATACTATAACACATGGAACCAATCAAGGGAACAGAAGAGACATTGCAAGAACTTCTCCTACTTACTCGTGAGAACAACAAAATTCTACACGGTATCAGAAATAGAGAGAGGATAGCTCATTTCCTTCGCATATTCTATATTGGATTCCTAGTACTTTCTTTCTATGGAGCATATGTGTTTGCACAGCCATACATAGCTCAAATACAAGAAATGTTACAAACCGCGCAGAACATACAAAGTAGTGTAAAGACAAATGTGAATACATCAATCGTCGATCCACAACAAGTACAAAATCTATTGAATGCATTTCAAGTTTCGCAACAACAACAATAATGCAAAATAGAATCATTGCTAAGTTGTAGTTCATTTGGCAAAAGTAAGTAGTCATTTCCCTGGAAATGCAAAGTAAAATAATATGCTGAGATAGCTCGAGCGGCTTGGCCGCGAAGATGTCTGAAATTAGCAAATTTCAGACGCAGTTGTACCAAGACTATCTTGTAAAACAAAATTATTTAGTGTTTGAAGAAAATCATATATGCTGAGATAGCTC
>JBDLSO010000053.1:0-5073 GCA_039799445.1 Candidatus Parcubacteria bacterium
CTTTTTTAACTCAGCAAATAGTTGAGTAAAATCTCTAGTGCCTACATACAGTTGATTCCAAACCATGTAATTAAAAGCATGTTGTATTTGAAAATCAACATGATTTTTCTCTATCAGCTTTTGCGTGCTATTACGGTGATTTATTACTTGACTCATAAATGAGTGTTTCAGCTCTGGTGCAGGTCTATCGCTATACAAATATAGGAAATCACTATAGATAAAATTAAGTCCAATCAGTGGCTTACTTACTTTTGATGGCGAAAAATGCCTGATGTCTTCCATACAATTTTCAGCATTTTGTCTGTTACTGAGTTTATTCATAGACAGACCAAAGAGTAGCAAACCCTTTTGGGGTGGGAGTTTATTGATATCAAAAAACTTATTTTTTTCTAATTCATTTTTCATATATATAATATAACATTATCTAAACAAAATATTAAGATTGTTGGTTATTGATTACATTTGTTTTAAAAATGCTCCATTCGTCTGGCGTTATATATCTTAATATACTCATAAAATACATAACTAAAACCTTTAATATCCGTATAATAATTCTCCCTCGTGAACTTGGCTGATAGTCCCGGATGCCTGATAATTTTGGGCTCCCATTCAAACCCTGCCCACATAGTGAGAGCTGCACGTTTCATATGATATGGGAGTGATACAACTATGATGCTTTTAGGTACATAGTTCCTCTCAAAGAGTACATCACGTGATTTCATAATATTTTCAGGAGTATTCACTGATTCAGTTTCAATAAGTATTTCAGATGGATCAACTCCACGCTCTATTGCCATATCCCTGTACTGCTCTGCCTCTGTTTTCTCTATCCCATTTACGTACGATGCATGTTTACCACTGAAAAGAATATACGGAGCATAGTCCTCTTTTTTTAGTCGTATTGCTTCTTCAACGGCAAGCTTGCTTATTCCCCCAAATACAAATATAAGGTCAGATTTCTTAAGCGTGTCGCCTTCTGCTAAATAATCCCACATTTTGCACAATAAATCATTTATTTCGGTAGATATCTTCTCACTATTTATTTTTGTATATATAGATTCTACTATTTCTTGTATCTTTTCTTTTGGATTCTCATTTTCTAGCAAATCATAGATAGCAACATCAGGATAAAATTTTTTAATAAGACTATCAAGATACTCAAATTTAATTTCACCGAAGTGACGCTTATTATCAATGAGCATGCCGACCTTTTGTAAATAGCCTGTATCAGTATTTAAATTTGGTCTGATAGGATTATTCATACACTTATTTACTATTGCACCAATACCGCTATTTGCAATTCATCGTCATTGATTGGATCACCGGATGGATTATCCTTCTTCAAAATAAGAGTAGCTGGGGTGGTAGTTCCAAGTGCTGTATAGCTGATATTCATAGTAAAAGGTACAAAGTCTGTTGTCATCCAGCTGCCTTGTGCTTGTGCTACACCACTCCAAATCACAGTACTTGTACCAACACGCAGCTCTGCTGGGAAAGTTGCTTCAAAATACCAATTCCCCCTCACCTCACCTTGCACTTTTGTTCTCACTGGCAATAGGTCACCACTTATTACACTGACTGTTTTGAACATATCTGTCTTGTGTGCAAATGCAGTCTCATATATTTCTCTTGTTGTTGTTGCGACTATACTAGGAGCAATATCGGCAACGGTTATGAGATTCATATCAGATGAAATAACCTTGGGTCTTTTTTGTATTTGATAGTATTCCCATATCCAAGCAATAACTATCATACAGATAGTTATTATAAAAGTAATAATAATTCTACTTACTATCTTCATATCTATATTTTATCAACTATGTCCACACTAGGTACTAACGTCTCATCCCCTGGTTGCCAGCTCGCGGGACAGACAGTGCCAGGATGCGCACTGACGTATTGTGCAGCTTGTACTTTTCGCAGAAGTTCACCGACACTTCGCCCGATACCATTGTCATGTATTTCCATAGTGCGCAGTATTCCCCCTTCGTCGATCAGAAATGTCCCACGGAGCGCTGTACCTTCTTCTTTTGAGTACACGCCATACTTTTTGGAAACTATGTGCAGACTATCCGAAAGCATAGGGAATACCACTTGTCCTATTGCTGGACTTTGACCTTTCCATGCTTTGTGTACGTACACACTGTCAGTACTGACTGCGAGTATTTCAACATTCAGTTTTGTAAATGTTTCGTATTGCTTTGCAAGATCTTCGAGCTCGGTCGGACAGACAAATGTAAAATCACCAGGGTAAAAGAACACGACTACCCACTTTGAGCGATAGTCACTCAAACGAAATGTATGCACATCATCTCTCCAAAAACCTTGCATTGTAAAGTCCGGTGCAAGCGCACCGATACGTAGACATTCAGACATATGAGAAACGTTGCAAGTGCAATTTGAGCAAGACATAGATAGATTTGGGTGTATATGAGTATATATCGTATAATAGCACAATGACAGACAAAACTCACGCTGATACAGCAAAGAAGCCCAAATTAGTAGTTGTTCTTGGACCAACTGCGGTTGGTAAAAGTGATTTTGCCATACAGCTTGCCTTGACTCATAACGGCGAGATTATTTCGGCTGATTCACGACAAGTATACCTTGGTGTTGACCTTGTAACTGGTGCTGTGACTGAAAGCGAAATGCGAGGCATCCCCCACCATTTGATTCGTATAAGAGATCTCAGTTCTCCGTACTCTGTGACTGAGTTTGTCAAAGATGCAACAGATTGTATACAAGATATCACCACGCGTGGCAAAACACCGATACTGTGTGGTGGTACCGCTATGTATATTGATGCACTTGTGTATAATCAGATATTTCCGCGTGTACCCCCCAATCCAAAATTACGACTAGAACTTGCAGAAAAAAGTGTTGCAGAATTGTATCAAACACTTCTACAACTTGACCCAGTACGTGCTAGTACAATCGATACACAGAATCCTCGCCGTCTCATTCGTGCTATAGAGATTGCGACAGCGCTTGGTAGTGTGCCAGAGATAACACATGGGGAAAGTAAATACGAAACACTCCTTATCGGGCTGACTATGTCAAAAGAAATACTACATACTCGTATCAAAGAACGCTTGGATGCACGTATGGAGCTTGGAATGCAAGCTGAAATAGAAAGGCTACATGTAGCAGGCAATAGCTATGATTACATACGCTCTTTTGGGTTGGAGTTCTCATTGCTGCCAGATATCATTGAGTCAGTGAAGCCTCGAGAGCAAGCTTTGACCGAATTGTATTTTGCTATTATTCATTATGCCAAAAGACAAAGACTGTGGTGGAAGAAAAACAAAGATATCATATGGTTGGCACCTACCGAAATAGAAAAAGCAGACAAATTAGTCGATGGATTCCTGAAAGATAGATAACCAAAGAGTCTTCAGCGAGCAGAGTGTATGTTTTTTAACTAGAACAAAATCCAGCAAACAAGTAAATTCATATACAAAAAAAAGCTTATGAAGCTTTTTTTTGTATATAGTTATATACCACTATATCGTCTTAGTCTTATCGTTTGTTTTGGTTCAAGAGAGTTGTCTCTTTGTCCATACTACTAGGTTCAGTAGCTGTAGCTGATGCTTGACCACTATCTACCATGTCCCCTTTCATCATATCACCACCCATCATTTCATCACCCATCATTTCTCCTTTCATCATATCTTTGTTTCGATACTCTCCTGATTCCATTTTGAGTCCTCTATAAGAATCCATATCTTTGTGCATTCTCTTGTTTGCACCTGCAAAGTATGTAACCCCAGCACCAAGTACGAATGATACAACGATAATTCCTACTAGTTTTAGATTGATTTTTTTAAGTGTTTCTTTCATAATTATTTAATTATTTAATATAGTATACATACTTCATTTTTTGAAATATATACATATAGTATACCAAAGTACTCAGAAAGTACAATACAACTCATTTAGATTTTTTTAAATGGTAATTCCAGAATATCTAGGAATGCTGCAGCTTCTGCTTTGGTTTTTGCTGTAGTCACAAGTGTGATTGCCATTCCAAATACGTCTTTGATTTCTTCGTCTTGGATTTCTGGGAAGATAGTGTGCTCTTTGATACCAAAAGTAAAGTTCCCCATATTGTCGATTCCTGAGCGATTGATACCGCGGAAGTCCTTTGTACGAGGAAGTGATACGGTGAAAAGTTTATCGAGGAATGAATACATTCTTTTGCCGCGCAGTGTCACCATCACGCCGATTTCTTCACCTTCACGAAGTTTGAAACTAGCGACAGATTTCTTTGCCTTGCGGAGAGCTGGTTTTTGACCAGTAATTTTAGTCAAACGATCAAGTACGAGTTTGTTGCGATTTCGATCTTTTTTCATATCAGATCCAGTTGCAACTGAGATAACTACTTTAGTAAGTTTTGGCGCAGCGTTTATATTGGTGTAACCAAATTCTGCTTTCATTGTTTCGAAACTTGTATTTTGTTTCGCTAGTGTTGAGAATGTTTTTGACATAGTGTTTCTGTAGCATGATTGAGGGTCGTGAATGAAGAGTTTTGAATTAAGAATGAGGTGTTTTGTGTATAATTCTATATTCGTTATTCTATATTCTGCGCAAGCCCGCATACATCGCTATCAATTAAGTAATAAACACGACATTGGTCGTATGCGCTTATAATAGCATACAAATCAACTTTTTGCAAAAAAGTCCGCGGAGCTACACTCCGCGGACAGGCGCTGTTTTAGTTGGCCATTTTACTTATAAGTATTTTTGTATTTGGGAAGTTGCTCGCTGGTTTGCTACACCGCGTCAGCTTAATGGCGCCAACATCTCCAATCAAAACTGGAAAACTACGCACACCCCTTACCAATGTGCTTGTATCGGTCACATAGATTCGGTGAGCATTTTCAAATATGCTCTGCCCTTCCTCCAGTATCAAAGAGACGAGCTCCCATAGCGCAGCTGACTTCCAGCCTATCCTGTTGTATGGTGGCGGTATATAGCTTGGCGCAAGCGGGGCTCCAAATGATACCAATTGCAGTATTGACCCCATCTTTTCCTCTGTTGAAGTCGGAGCAATCATGAGAGGCTCCAATACAG
>JBDLSO010000054.1:0-4639 GCA_039799445.1 Candidatus Parcubacteria bacterium
ATATATATAGTATGAAAATAATACAACACGCACAATCTGTACTCGATACATCAAAAGCACAAGTACACAAAATGGGTACCACTACCAAAAAAATATACAAGAAAAAACCAAAACTCTTTATCGTTGGACTCTTGGTGTTGGCAGGTGCTGGATACTTCATGTATACAAAAATAAAAGACGTAGAGAGCAAAGAGACCTACGTACTTGCTAGAGGACAAATCGAAGAAGCAGTACAAGTGACAGGTAAAATCAAAGCATCAACCGATGCGGATCTTTCATTTGAAAAAGGTGGTACAGTGAGTCGTATATATGTCAAAGAAGGACAGAAAGTACGTGCGGGTGCGGTGCTTATGGAACTCTCTGGTGGTATAGAATACGGATCAGTACTCGAAGCACGTGCACGAGTACAATCAGCCCAAGCACAACTCGACCAACTGAAAAATGGTGCACGTAGAGAAGAGGTTGCTATAAAAGAAGCAGGTCTTGGCTCTGCACAGACAACACTAGACAATGCCTATGCAAGTATTGGAAGTATCATCAAATCAAGTTACAACGGTGTAAGTGATTCGGTCAGATACAAAACGCAAAGTTTTTTCACTGGGACAGCAAGTGCTGGATATAGAACAAGTCTGAGTACTTGTAACTCAGGACTAGAATCAGAAGCAGCCAATCTACGTAAGCAAGTAGAATACGACTTAGTAGCTTGGTCAAAGATTGATACAACAAACATGGATCAAGCAGCAAAAGAGCAAGCACTTATACAGACTGAAAATTATATAAACAGAGCAAGCTCACTGTTTGAGACTATCAACTCAATAGTAACCGCTCCTTGTGTAGCGGGTGATGCTAGTCTGGACGCAGTACGCGCAGCTGTATCTGCAGCACGTACTAGTATAGTTGCCTCACAAGCAGAGATAACTGCAAAGAAAAATACTATTGCCAGTAGCAAAAGTGCAATCACTATTTCAGAGTCTGACGTAACTCTGACAAAAGCAGGGACAGAAATAGACAAGATCAAAATACAAGAAGCAGCTGTTCGCCAAGCATATGCAGCACTATATCAAGCGCAGGCACAAGCTAGCAAAAATGTTATTGTTGCACCAGGAAATGGAGTCATTACCAAAGTAGATATTACAACTGGTGAGTATGCTTCTCCAGGGAAATCAGTGGTGCGCCTCGTTGGGACAGGTGAGTACACAGTACAAGCAGATGTGACAGAAAGTGATATCGCTCGGATAGTTATAGGGAATGAATCAAAAATACTAGTAACTGCAATAGACTCAAAAACTCCATTCACAGGAAAGGTAGTCTCGATAGATCCAGCAGAACAAAGTAGTGAAGGCAATCCACTATATCGAATTGTTATTTCACTTGATACCACAGACAAGCGTATCAAATCAGGTATGACTGCAGAAACGACAATTGTCACCAGTATTGTCGAGAATCTACTTCGTGTACCTACTCGCTTTGTGACGAAAGTAAAAGGGGTGAGTAAAGCAAATGTGGTTACTGACACGAAGCGACTTACTTCTGAAGAACGTGATATCGTTACTGGACGCAGAGGTACTGATGGTTTTGTAGAAGTAGTGAGTGGACTTGAAGAAGGTGAGATACTTGTACTTCCTGCAATACTGAAAAAATAATATATGAAACAATTTATTAACACATTCAAAGTAGGATTCTTCTTAGCTACTGCACAAATCAAACGTGCAGGTGGGCTCGCGACGACGCTTACTATTGCAGTGATGGTATTTAGTTTCTTGGCACAGGTATTTATATCTGGAATACTCATTGGTCTTATCGAAGGTTCATCTGTTGCGTTCCGAGCCAAATACATTGGTGACCTGATTATATCCCCACTTGATAAAAAAGAAGTTATTGAGCGAAGTTATGATATTACACAAACACTAGCCCAAGACCCACTTGTTACTGCGTACACACCTCGCATAAGTGCGCAAGGGAGAATAGAAGCCAACAGTACGAGCAGATCTTCTGGCGAAGTAGAGGACACGATAGGTGCCAGCATATACGGAGTAGATTTTGGAAAAGAAAATGCAACTACAAAGCTAACTGAAAATGTAATAGAAGGTGACTACATTACAGACAGTGACTCACCACGATATGTACTTATCGGATCGGATCTGATAGACAGGTACGCAAATGGACCAGACGCAACTGCATTTTTAACTGAGATATACCCAGAGTCTCGAATCAAGGTGACGGTTGGCGGCAAAACAGAAGAGTTTATTGTAAAAGGTATCATCGAAGCAAAAGTGGCGACTATTTCCGGTTCGGTATTTATGAAGTCAGAAGCATTGCAAAGACTTACTGGAAATACAACAAGCGATGTAGACGAGATAGCAGTGCGAGCAAAGGTTCCAGGAGATGAGTATCAAATAAAACAAAATTTGAGTAACAGTGATTTTGACACATATGCAAAAATACAAACCTATGAAGAAGGCGAGCCTGCTTTTGTAAAAGATCTCAAAACTCTTTTTGGTGCACTCGGAACAATGTTTGGAAGTATCACACTCTTTGTAGCAGCAATCACTGTATATATTGTGATATCGATCAACACACTCACTAGACGCAAATACATTGGTATACTCAAAGGCATTGGTATACACGGCTCTGCGATTGAGCTTGCTTATGTGATTCAGTCTCTTCTATATGCACTGATTGGAGTTGCTGTAGGTTCGGCAATAGTGTTTGGATTTATCAAACCATACTTCGATGCAAACCCAATAGACTTTCCATTCTCCGATGGTATCTTGGTAGCGACGATTCCAGATACTGTAACGAAAGCAATTGTGCTTATTATGATAGCAATCATAGCTGCATACTTCGCAGCGCGCGGAACTATCAGACAAAATACATTGGACGCCATTCTTGGCAGAAGTCCTGCAAAGAAAATAAAAACAGAGAAAGGATTCTTTGGGAAACTTATCTCGGTGGTGATAAGTCCAGTAACGCTTGTTCAAAATGTTATTCAAACACAAGTAAACAAAAAAATAGCAGCATCAGAAAATAACAAATAACACTATGTCACAACCAATAATTGAAATACGTAACTTAGTAAAATCATTTGCCAACGGAGATCGTATCACAAGTGTATTGAAAGATATTACTATGAGTGTAGAAAAAGGTGACTTCATAGCACTCGTTGGTCGCTCTGGTGCAGGTAAGTCGACACTACTGTATCAAATGGGTCTACTTGATATGCCAACATCAGGAGAAATATATATAGATGGTGTTGAAACTGGACTACTGACTAGTGATGAGAGAACTGACTTTCGACTACACTATTTAGGATATGTATTTCAGGACTATGCGATACTGCCAGAACTAACCGCTCTTGAAAATGTAGCAATGCCCCTACTGATGCAAGGCAAGACAAGAGAAGAATCATTCAAGCAAGCAACCAAAACACTCACCGATATCGGACTGGGAGACAGAGTGAACAATCTACCCTCTGCACTATCTGGTGGTCAGCAACAACGTGTATCAATTGCGCGTGCGCTCGTGCACGAACCAAAGATTTTGTTTGCCGACGAACCAACTGCAAACCTCGACTCTGAAAGTGGTGAGCTTGTGATGAATTTGTTTCTCGAGTTAAACAAAAAGGGGCAAACGATTGTACTGGTTACACACGAAGAAGAGTATGCAAAAAAAGCAAAACAAATCATCAGACTCTCTGACGGACAGATACAAAAGTAAAGAATCTCCCCTCCCCTAGGGAAAAACAGCGCGCCTACGGCGCGCTGTTTTTTGTTTAATAGCATCAATATGCATAATTCTACAAGAAGTAGATTAACTCAAAACAAAAACTTACTACTAGAAACTATTCCTGCTATACTATATATATGAAGCAAAAAAACCCACCTCTACTCATCGTCGGCAATTGGAAAATGAATCCGCCGACACTCTCTGCTGCCGAAATGTTACTCAAAGAAACAATCACTCTTGCAAAAAAGAAGCACGGAACTTCAATCTGGTTGGCGGTGCCTAGTGTTTTTCTACTACCGCTTGTGAAACATGCTAAAGAGGTGATAGATATAGGAGTACAAAATATTCACCACGAAGAGCAAGGTGCACACACTGGGGACATATCCGCTATACAAGCGGCAAGTGGTGGTGCACGTTTCACACTCGTTGGGCATAGTGAGAGGCGTGCTCTGGGTGAAACAAATCAAGACATACACAAAAAGGTGCTCGCTGCTCTCAAGCAAAAACTACAGGTGATTATTTGTGTTGGTGAAACAGTACGCGACACAAACGGAGAGTATATGACTAGTATCAAAAACCAATTAGTTGAAGCTTTGTTACTCGTAGATGTGAAACAACTCAAATACATCACTATTGCCTATGAACCAGTCTGGGCAATCGGAGCAAAAGCGACAGGGGTTGCAACACCTCACGAATCACTTGAGATAAGTATTTTGATCAGACGCACACTACAAGATTTGTATTCGGCATCTGCCGCAAAGAAAATGATCATACTATATGGTGGTAGTGCCAACAGCGAGAACGCAAGAGGATTTATAGAGGAAGGTGGGGTGCAGGGCTTCTTGCTCGGACGTGCCTCACTCTCTGCAGTAGAACTGCAGAGAGTTTGTACTTTGCACGAATAATTTAAAAT
>JBDLSO010000055.1:0-4636 GCA_039799445.1 Candidatus Parcubacteria bacterium
ACATTGTACTTTAATTTTACTTAAAGATATAATATCATATTTTAACTTTTGTAAACATTTTAGTTCTAGGTTGTTACTATTAGAAACATCTCAAATATATTAGAAAACTCTAAATCCCTTTTAATTTTAACCTAATTAAAGGTTTTCAATGCGTTCACTAGAGCGAGCCAGCAAAAGACTAGTCGTGTACTAGTATTTCTATATTCACGTTTTGGCGGTGGGGGTCAAATAGAAG
The DNA here is from genome assembly GCA_039799445.1 of Candidatus Parcubacteria bacterium. Taxonomy (GTDB): domain Bacteria; phylum Patescibacteriota; class Minisyncoccia; order Phycocordibacterales; family UBA5272; genus JBDLSO01. The sequence continues at coordinate 236 of JBDLSO010000055.1, forward strand.
ACATGTATTTTCAAGAAATAAAATGACTATGAAAATGTAGAATTTCGACAATAACAATGCGAAATGAAGAGGTAACTCAAAATTACCATATGTGCATCCCCAGAACTTTCCACAGAGAAAAGCTATACAAATAGTTTTTCTGCTATACTGTATATATGGAACACATCAAACAAAACAAATATATAGTACTTGGCGTAGCAATGGTTATATTCGCTATCATCGTCGCACTGACTGCATTTTTCTCGGCACAGGGTTTTTCAAAACAAGGTTCGTATGTCGAAGTCAAAGGACTTTCTGAAAAGATTGTCAAAGCGGACACTGCAATATGGTCAATGAGCTTCGAGGTGAAGTCAAATGATGTCGGAGCACTGTATTCAGATATTGAAAAAAATATCACAACAATAAAAACGTTCTTAAAGGAAAAGGGATTCGAAGACTCTGAGATAAATGTTGCACCAGTCAATGTGTATCAAGATACGTACAAAGATGCTGCATTTCGTTATAACTCTACCAATCAAATAGCGGTATATACAAAGAAAGTTGATATCGCAAAAGTGGCTTCAAACGAGACATTACTTTTAGTACAAAGAGGTGTTGTGCTGAGTCAAAATAGTATTGTCTTTGAGTTTTCAGACTTAAACAGTATCAAACCAGCCATGCTCGCTGAAGCTATTACAAATGCGAGAGACACAGCTACCCAATTTGCGCAAAATGCTAACGCGACAGTGGGGGACGTGACCCGAGGAAATCAGGGCGTATTTGAAATAGAAGATAAAGATCCTGGTTCACCTGAATTCAAAAAGATTCGTCTTGTATCCACACTTCGCTTCCTCTTAAATTAAAATATATGAAAAAAATAACCACGCAAATCGTTTTGTTATTAGCTATACTTTTCTTAGCTGTGATTGCAGTTGGTATCTATAGGTTTAATTATACAAATCAAGATATATATGTAGAAAACAAAGGTGGTGGGGAAGCAAAGCAGATTAATACCTACGACAGCACGTATATAGTTGATGGGCAACAAGTAACTCTCGTAAACTCATTCTCGGAAATTCCTGCTGCTCCTGGCTCTGCTTCTCAAATACGAACAGCATATTTCGGCAATGACCTGAGCGCTGACTTCGATGGTGATGGAACACAAGATATCGCTTTTCTTATTACACAAGAAACAGGAGGCACAGGTGTATTTTATTATGCTGTTATGAAGCTGAACAAAGCAAGTGGTACTGTGGGTACTAACGCGGTTTTGCTTGGTGATCGTATTGCACCGCAATCAATCAATATGTCCGATGGAGCTTTAGTTGTTCACTTTGCCGACAGAAAAGAAGGAGAGGATTTCTCTGTGTCTCCATCGGTTGGAAAATCAATGTATTTGAAATTAAATAGCGAGGGGCTTCTTGTTGTTGTTCCTCAAACAAGAACAGCACAACCCACATATACAAAGCAAGCGGTGACATTTACAGAAAAAGATGCAAAAGCGATAGCACTCAAATCTTGTATTAAAGCAGGAGACACACTCGGCACTGGTAGTTATAATTCAAATTCAAAAACATGGTGGTTTGATGCACAGCTCAGTACCACAAAAGCAGGATGTAATCCCGCGTGTGTTGTAGATAGTGTGAAAAAAACAGCAGAAATCAATTGGCGCTGTACTGGCCTGATAGTCCCTCCAGTTGTCGCTTGTACTATGGATGCAAAACAATGCCCTGATGGGTCGTATGTAGGACGAAGTGGTCCAAATTGTCAATTTGTATGTCCGCAATAAAATAGATATATAATACAAATATACGTATAATATGATAAATAAAAAAGTACTTTTATTTCTAGCGAGTATGACTTGGGTAGTTATTTCTTGGAATACATATACAAGTCAAAGTATTGATTCTAGCAATGGATGGGAGGTTATTGTGATACTGACAGGTTCTTTTGCACTTGGTTGGATAGCGCACTATATTTTGTATATATCGGTGAATGGACAAAAATCTACACATGTTGAAATTGAAACTAATACTTTTCCTGAGAGAGTAACCAAATATAAAACTGAATCACCAGATGTGCTACCCACAGAAGGGATGCACACAAAAAGATATCAACCCATAGGTGTATATGCTACATATGAAGAAGATGATTTTCAAATAATAGAAGGCATTGGCCCAAAGATTAATGAGCTATTAAAAAGTAAAAGTATCACAACATGGAAAGAACTTTCAGAAACAAGCACAGAGAAAATATCGGAAATCTTAACAGATGCAGGACCTCGCTTTCAATTTAATAATCCAAAAACATGGGCAGAGCAAGCTCGTCTGGCATATGAAGGTAAGTGGAATGAATTAGAAGTATTTCAAAACAGTTTGATAGGGGGGTTATAGAAAAGAGTGTCCTTTGGACCATTTTTGAATGGTTTTCTTATTTTAAGAAAGAGAAAATAAGTGAAAAGTATTGTTCAGAGTATACTATATAATAAGTTGCGAAGCTGTCTATACTCATGTATAGTTTGTATGAACCTAATCAAGGGTAAGAAGGAGAGGGAGAGGTATGAATACCCTAAGTCTTTTCAGTGCTCATATCGGGCAACTGATGACACAATATGATGCTCATAACGAGCCTATAGTGAGAGGCAAAATTAACTCAGTCGAGCCGCAAGGCGCGACACTTCTTGTCCATTTTGAATGGATGGAAGAGTGTATTCCCTGCTGCGGCACTTGGGGTTCTGTAACACAAAGGGAGCGACGCTTTCTGGTTGCTCCAGTTGAGGTCCTGGATGATATGTTCAGGATGTATCAGAACCATGCTGATCAGTTCCTGAAATTTGTTCCAGTGATTCGGTGGGAACCACGTGTTCCTTGTGTGGCTTGAGTATAATGCGTACCGTCAATAGGTGCGCATTTTTTATTTTGATGATAAGGATAGCCTGTATTATTTGTTGTAACCATTTGTACATTATAAAAAATATTAAAAACTTTGTTTGCTCAAAAACCTGTAAGCAAAAGAGCAAACACTATTTCAAGTTTGGAAGGTATACACTTATTTTCTAGTTAATTCATACATACACAGCGCAGCCGCGATACTCACATTCAAACTTTCTTTCAGTCCACACATAGGTATAGAGAATACTTCTTTGGAGACTGATAATACTTGTGTACTCACTCCATCAACTTCTGCTCCGACAAAAATAATATAGCTGTCTTGAGCTTGAACACATTCTTGAATTTCTGATAGTAATTTTGCAGTATCTGTTAATTCAAGTGCGTACTTAGTGATATCTGCATATGTTTTTAATACAGCACTAGTATCAGGAAAATATTCCCACTCAACACTATCCTCAGCACCAAGAGAAACTTTTGCAAAGTCAGATCTTTTGTTACCAAATCTATCAAATGGAGTAGGAGTTGTGCCTATCAGTAATAATTTGTCTATACCAAAACCATCAGCACAGCGAAATATACTACCAACATTGTGCACACTGCGTAAATTTTCTAAGGCAAATAGTATCATATTATTTTATCTATTTTTGTATTCTACTACTATACACGCATACATTGAATAAGTATATACGGTTGTATTTTATTTATCATCTTTTGAAATGCTGTGTAGTGGTATATTACGAGATAGGATATTATCCACAGTGCAACTTTTTTCTGTTCTAAATTGCGGTATACTCATATGTAGGGAATATGTATCCCACACATTACATTATACTTATATGAAAACAAATAAAATCGTGATAATAGTACTTATACTCATAGTTGTAGCTATCGGAGGGTATGCATGGTATACACTTTCGCAGCCTACGCCAGCAGAGACTATAAATTATCAAACACAGCAAGTAGAAAAATCTGCAGATCCAGTAGCTTCTGTCACAGAAGAGGTGGCAGCTGTTGGCACTGTCGAGGCACAGATTGATGCACAGCTTGACTCACTTGAAAACAAAACATTCTAACATATACACATATGAAAAAAATACTTATCGCATCCACAACCGCACTCTTGTGCACTCTCACTGCCGCATCTTTGGTGACAGCACAAAATACTGGAACCAGCACACAACCAGCAGTGGTAGCAGTGACTAATGAAAATGAAATCAAAACTCTACAAGCCAATATTGTAAAACTACAAGCAGAGTACGATAAACTCAAAGCAGCAGTTGCAGCTGGTACTATGACAAAAGCAGACGCACAGATTGCGTGGAAAAAATTGATAGCTGATACACGCACACAGAAGAAAACAGTTTTTGAAAAACGTATTACTGAAATCACTACTAGGTATCAAAAATTGCAAGAGAAAAGACCAGAAATAGCAGCAGTAGTACAAGAAAAAGTCGACATGTTACAACAAAAAAGACAAGAAGCAGAAGCTGCCCGTGCCGATATACAAGCAAAGTTGAAAGCTGGTACTATC
>JBDLSO010000056.1:0-4458 GCA_039799445.1 Candidatus Parcubacteria bacterium
GTGATTACCATCACAAATATAGTTCCGAGCGATATGAATTTATTGCGGTAGAATCCTACTACACCTGCTTTCAATATTCGTTTTATTGTTGTTTGTATCATATTATTGAATAAAATATTTACCCTCTTTGTCATCACGCACTATCTTGCCTCCGTCCATGGTTATCACACGTTTGCCGAGTGAGTCTATTACTCCTTTGTTGTGTGTTGTCAATATGATAGTGGTACCAAGATCGTTAATTTTTTTCAAAATCTGTACAATATCATATGTATTCACTGGATCGAGATTTCCAGTCGGCTCGTCTGCAATGATTATCTCTGGTCTATTGATAATAGCCCGGGCTATAGCAACACGCTGTTTCTCACCGCCTGAAAGCTGATGCGGAAAGTGATGCATTTTGCTACCGAGGTCGACAAGATCAAGCACATGCGGCACATCATTTGCTATCTCATCATCGTCACGGCCTGCTGCTTCCATTGCAAATGCAATATTTTCATATGCAGTTTTGTCTGGCAATAATCTGAAATCTTGAAAGACGATACCTACTTTTCTTCTATATTCAACCATTTGTCTTCCTTTGAGGGTGTGTATGTTTATATCTTCATAAAAGATACCTCCTTCTGTTGGTTTCTCTTCTGCCAAGAGTAATTTGATGAATGAAGTTTTTCCAGCGCCAGAGTGTCCGACTATCGATATAAATTCACCTGGTGCTATGGAGATATTGATACCATCAAGCACTTTTTGATCGGTATTATCATATGCTTTTGAAACATTATCGAAGTAAATCATACTTATTAGTATATCAGAAAAACAAGGACGACAAACTATTGTATATTCTGCAAAATGTTGTCTTATAAAAACCGTTCTGCTTCTATGAATTCATCTAATTTTCCTTCTTCAAGTACCTTGCTCGTATTACTTGTTTCTACTCCTGTTCTATGATCTTTTATCATTTTATAAGGATGCAGTACATAGCTTCGTATTTGACTCCCCCACTCTATTTCAGTTGTCTTACTGATCTGCATACCCTCTACTTCCGCTTTGTGATTTTCTTGCTGTATCTTAAATAGCTTTGCAGCAAGCATTTCAAAGGCTTTCTGTCTATTGGCTTCTTGGCTACGCTCACCGGACGCTGATGCAGCAATATTGGTCGCAATATGTACAATACGTACAGCTGTCTCTCTTTTGTTGACATTTTGCCCACCCGGACCACCACTTTTTGAAAGCTCTATTCTGATATCTTCTGGGCGTATAGTACTGTTTCGCTCTGGAATAATAGGAATAACTTCCACCATGGAAAAACTAGTGTGTCTGAGACCTTTTGAATTAAAGGGTGACATACGTACTAATCGATGTACACCAGATTCATTTTTGAGCATTCCATACGCATTCTTGCCTTGCACTTCTATTGTTATATTGCGATACCCACCTTGGCTATTTTTGTTTTCATCAAGAAATAAAATGGTCCAGTTTTGCCCCAAAGCGTATTTCATGTACATTTCAAGTAGCATTCTACAAAAATCCTCAGAGTCATCCCCGCCAGCACCAGCAAATATTGTCAGTATTGCATTTCCTTTATCGTAAAGTAGCGCACCTTCTTTCTGCTCTTTTAATTCTTTAATTTTTTTAAGAGTATTTTGCGCCGCTATTTTGTCATTCCAGAAATCTGCAGATTGCATTGCTAATTCTAACGCTAATATTTCTTCTTCTATTTCTTTTTCATTCATACTGAAAGCACATGCCGAGGCATATTTGAGCCGATGGACAGAATTGAACTGTCGACCTCATCCTTACCATGGATGTGCTCTACCAACTGAGCTACATCGGCACCAGTCACATCCGATTGGATGCCCTGGCCGTAGCATTATGCTTGTGCATAATGACGTTAAAACAAAAGACCACTCCGTAAGTATTCTATAATATTTTACCACATTCGCAAAATGACTTTTTGAAATCTTGTGTTATAATATCCCAATGAAAATACTGATTATTACAGCGCATCCAAGCTCATGCGGAAAAACCCATGCAATTGCAGCGAGCTACAGAAAAAATGCCGAGAGAAAAGGACATGAGGTCGAAATACTCGACCTGTACAAAACAGAGTATCAGCTGCCTTTTTATTCTTTTGAGAATTTACGCGAAACACCACCGCACCCAAACGTTGCCCCACTTCAAGAGAAAATCAAGGCGGCAGACGAGCTGGTTTTTATACACCCTATTTGGTGGGGTATGATGCCTGCTATTTTCAAAAACTTTTTAGACCATGTTATGGCTTCTCGTTTTGCATTCAAATACGATGAGCATGGTCACTCGCATGGGCTACTCACAGGAAAAAGTGCGCGTATTTTCCTGACATCTGGCGCACCACGCCCGCTTGCATATTTTGCATATGAATTACCTGTAAGCCCCCTTAAATTCATCTGGAATACATTCATACTCAGAACATGTGGATTGAAAGTACGCTCATTCATGATATTAACAGGCTGTAATGCCAATGGATTCAAAGAAGAATACTTGCAGGCATTTCTCAAAAAGGTTGAACACGTCAAATAAAAATCCAGCATTATGCTGGATTTTTATTTGAGTATTGTGCATACAATATAAATTCTGTATTTCCTGTGCCGCCAAGTATTGGAGACTCCATATAACCTATAACCTTGAAAGAATTTTCAATGCAGGTATTTTTTATTTTCTCAATAACTTCTAGATATAAATCAGGATTAGTAACCAACCCTTGTCTATTGACATTGCCACGCCCAACTTCAAATTGAGGCTTTACAAGCATAAGTATCTGAGCATCTTTGTTTATAAAATGTCTGAGAATTGGAATAATATATGTAAGTGAAATAAACGATACATCAATCACCACCACACTCACTCTCTCTGGAAGAGATTGTAGTGAGCGTATATCTGTTTTCTCAAGTAATACAATTCTTTTGTCTTTTTTAAGAGTCTCATCAAATTGTTTTGTGCCGACATCAACAGCGTATACTCGCGATATACCCGCTTGCAGAAGACAATCAGTAAAACCACCCGTTGAAGATCCTATATCGAGTGCAACACTACCAGCATTAAAGACAATTGCAAAGTGTTCAATCGCAGCAGAAAGTTTGTCCCCACCACGAGAGACAAAACGAGGTTCGGTTACTAGTGCTAGCGTATCTGTTTCTTTTATCTCTTTGTTGGGTTTAGTACAAACAATTCCATTTAAGAGTACATTGCTTTCTTTTATAAAGTGTAGTGCCTGTGAGCGCGTCTTTGATAACTGACGGTTCACAAGTTCTATATCAAGACGACTCATACTATTTTTTGTATGACTCCAAGAGAGAAAGTTGTACTGGAAGCGTGTGACTACCTATCACATATGGACCAATACTATATTGTCCAAACACTAGATACAGAGTGTTTCCTGAAAAGTAAAAAGTTTGAAAGTTTTCTCTGTTTGCTGTTGTGCCTTCGTCGAACATATCTTGTATATCTGTAACTTCTATACCTTCTGCTTTCAGAATTGCTGGTAGTTTTGCCCGAGCATATGTAGAGAGATATTGATAGATGTCCGCTTTGTATACATCATCTAGATACTGAATTCTTTTTCCTGTTTTTTTGTCATATGTAAGCCCAACATCAAAACTACTTCCATGTGCACCACACGTAAAATCGTATGCGCTATAGAGATAACTGATATATTCCCCGCTTGCGTATTTGGCGTAGTCTGCGTCATATGTAAATCCTGGGCAGCCTCTTTTGCTTATTCCTATTTCTGCTGCTTGTGCTGGGGTTTTGATATCGCTAGCACCACTATCTACTAACCATGCATTTGCAAGTCTTGTCATTTCACTTGCGGCAGCTGCATCTTCATCGGGAATATTATACTTCAATGTGAAATAACTACTAGACGCAACTGATGCGAGCTTGGTTGTTGGTATTGACTCTCCAGACTCTGATATAGTTGGTAGACTTTGTGTATCGCTACCCCCACCAAAAATGTTATTTGAATTTGTTTTTTGAGTTTCTGCTTGTTCGGTGGTGCTATTTGTATTTAAAAACGAATACATGAAATAACCAGCAGCGCCAAGTGCGAGTACTACTATTATCACTATGCTTAATTGTTTTATTTTCATATATACAGTATAACACTTTTATGTTCGTAGTCCCATGCAAATACTATTGCATTCAATACTGTGAGCACCCAAAAACAAGTGAGTGGGTTGATATCACTCACTCCAGTGAGTCCATATCTAAATCCATTTATCATATAGAGTATTGGATTAAATAAACTCACTTGTCGCCACAGCTCTGGCAATAACTGTATTGAGTAAAATATACCACCCAGATATGTAAGTGGAGTCAGTACAAAGTTTGGAATAATCGAAAGTGCATCGAAGTCCTTTGCATATGTCCCTGCAACAAGTCCACCAAGTGAGAACAGCATTGCAGATAGAAGTCCAAATACAATTG
>JBDLSO010000057.1:0-4402 GCA_039799445.1 Candidatus Parcubacteria bacterium
CTTGAGAAAACTCTCCTATCACTTGTGTGACTTGTGTAGATAAACCTTTGTACTCTTCAACCACTGCATCAAAATCTGGTTTTGAAATCAAAAATAGTTTATAAGGAAAACCAAGACGGCTAGCAATGAACGAAATAGCATCACGTGCTGTTGTAAATTCAGGGTCAACAATACCCACTTCAAGGACATTATCTTTTACTGCGAGGGGTACAAATCTATATCTTTCTACGGACTCCTGCGGAACGTATTTTAAGATATCAAAGTTTATATTTTTGGTATCAATAACTCTGACTGGTATATTAAATATCTCTTCACGTATTTTTACTATCTCCAATGGGTCTGCTCCACCTGAAATACACAAATCATCAATTGAGATGGAATTATCTTGTGAGATTTTGTCAATTATCTCATGAGCGAGGTTGGGTGATATTATCCCTTTTTGAATTAATTCATCAATAACTGTCATAAAGAGAAATGTATTACGTTATCTATTAATAGTAGTGGTTGCGCTTTGGGCTGGTGTGTTTTTAGGAGCTTCAAGTGCAGTAGCGCTCTTTATGTTAGACGGTGAGAGATTAATACTTTGTACATTGGTAGCTCCATTTTGATTCAATAGTCCATTTGTATTTATGGTTGCATTGAGAATAGTTCCATCTGGTGTGAAAGAACCTGTATCAATTCCAATTGGAAGAAATGGGTTTTTACGTCCCTCTGGTTTTCTGTTTTCGATTACTACTGTATTGTCTTGTAAACTGTTAAAACTTGTAGATTTTAGTATTTCTGATTTCAGTGTTATGTTATTTAACGACTGTACTTGCTCAAGTAATTCTTTGTTATCTATTGATGCTTGAAGTGCCTCAGGTGCTTTCTCTACTGTCAATGCTGTATCCTCTGGTTTTTTTATAAATACTGTATATATGATAAATATTCCTACAAAGATTACTAGGAAGATAATTATTTTTTTGTTTTTTTGAAAAAGTTCATTCATATATTTATTTGAGCCAATACGCGTTGAGACGTACATTATATGTAAAGAAGTCAGCCGATCGTTGCGCGTCGGTGGCACCACCAGATGGAGTTACAGTAACACTGGTCACGTCTATCAGACGAAGGCTGTTATTAAGACTTTCAAGCAAAGTGTACATATTGTCATATGAACCCTCTGTGGTAAATTCAAAAGTAAAGATACCGTATTTTGTGTCTTCTGTTGCTATTGTATCTTGAGCATTTGTAACATTTTTAACTGAACTATACTTGGCACCACGTATTGGCATACCAATTTTACGTCCTACTGATTCCATTTCTAATATAAAACGAATAGGGTCTATATTGTCTGGAAGAAATGTTACCAATCTTTTTTTCTCTTGGTCAGATATTTGATTGTACTCATTCGTCAGATTATCACGTTTTTCTGCTAATTCTTTTGCACTATTGTTTGCATTTGCATATTCTTTGGCTTGAGCTTGTACACTTTTGATATCTTCATACTTCGCCGAAATACCATACTTTGGCAAAAAGAATAGTCCAACTGCTGCCCCGATAAGTAATAGATTGAAAATAAGTTTAAACATATAATTATTGTGTATTTTTTATATCGACATCTTTTGATAAAACAAAATTAGGATCGACAATAAGTGCTAGCGAGAATGATATTCTTCCGTTTTCTTTTGGACTCAAATTAGTAAAGAGATATTCTTTGATATATTTGTTCGTATTTAAGAAATCCGATTGCAAAATAACAGTCTGATAATCTTTTGCTTCACCGTTAAAACTAGCTTTGATTTCTTTTTCACTATGAGTATAGGTTACACTCGAAAAACTGACATCTTTATAGATGACACTTTGAATGAGTTTAAAAAACTTGACTGGGCTATGATGCTTTGCAAGTAAAGTTGAAGCAACTTCCATACGAGTGTCAATACGCTGGAATTGTGCTATTACTTCGGGTTGAAACTTTGCTTTTTGCTCTTCTAAATTCTTTTTTGATTTTTCGAGTTGGTTTATTGTAGCTTTCTCCCAAGCAAACATACCACCCGTTACAACAAGAGTTACTAGGAATGCTATTACTATAAAAGCTGTGCCAAGACCTACACTACTTTCAGAGCGTGGTGTTGCTTCTTCGACAATAGACTTTTTAGGTATGAATGAGGTAACGGGTGAATTTGGTTCCATAATTATTATTATATAATAGTATACAAGATTTTAATGAGATAACACAATCAACAAATACTACTTATCCACTTTCTTCTAGCTTACGAAGGGCTACCCCGATTGCAACCGCAAATTCTGGTCCAGCTTGTCTGAGTACTGGTTCTAGAAATGCTGGTGCCTCTGCTGCAGCAAATGGATTACCGAGTACCACTTCCATTTCTAGTGTTTTAGCTGCTTCATTTGCAAAATCCTGCAAAAGCACCCCACCACCTGTTAATACAAGTTTGTGTATAACTGTATTATATTTTCTTTCGAAATTAAGTGCTATACGTGATACCTCGGTCAATATATACGAAGTAGTCAGTCCTACTATATCTGCTACTGCCTTGTCTACATTACTTGTTTTTCTAAAATCTCTCTTTATTTGCTCTGCTTGTTTAATTGGTATTGTGAGTGATCGAGCAATAGCGAGTGTGATGTCTTGCGAACCGCGGTTAATACTATGCGAGCTACGCAATACCCCGCGTTCTACAATAAATACTTTTGCATTGGTTGCGCCAATATCGACAACCATAGTCACAGACAGATCACGACGCAAAACTGAGCGTAGTGTACTGAATAGCTCTATCTCAAAGAAGCTCACCGAGAGTTCAGCTTGTTTTACTATGTCTTGATATTTAGCTATCGTGTCTTTGTGTATAGCAGCAAAAAGTACTTCCACTTTTTCAAGTTGTGTAGTGCTTGGGTCAGGTACTTTTTGTTCCTCATTTGGATCATAACTACGAGGAACTTTGGGTACTTGCCACCAGTCTAGTGTCACTTCTGCAATAGGTACAGGAATATACTTGCGAGCTTCAAGTGGTACCATTTGCGCAAGTTCCTTATCGCTCACTTTTGGAAGTTCAACAAGTGATATGAGACTTGCAGCAAAAGGAATAGCCATACCAGCATTGAGAGTAGTTGTATGACTTTCGCGAAGTATATCTTTGATTGCTTCTACAATTTTTTGATTCGGAAGTGCTGTCGCTTGTCCTATTTCAAGTCCAGCATACGGTCCTAGTGCAAGCTCGCCATATGTTTCGAGTATAATTTTACCCTTTTCTTTTTTGAGTTGTACTATTTTAATAGCAGAAGAACCTACGTCAATACCAAGTGCGCTTTTTTCTGCAGATAATGCAATATCTGACATTTTTAATTTTGCTATTTTGTCTTTGAAAAATTCAAGCATATAATACACTAGTAAGTATACCATATTAGTCAAGAAAAACATGCTACAACAAATAAAATACATATATACGAAATTAGTAGATACGTTTTTCCCAGATACTTGCCTTGGTTGTGGGCTTGTTGGTGTGACTATATGCGACAGTTGCCTAGCACGACGACAAAAATCGTCGGAAAGCACATACAGTACCCTACCTGACTATATACATCCAATATACTCATACAAAGATCCAATCATAAAAAAGTTAATTTGGAGTCTGAAATACAAAAATAAAAAGAATATTGCTGCGGATATATCTTCCCCATTATTTGATACTTTGCTAGGGATAGTGATTGATTTACGAAACTATCATGGTGCCAAACATATATATATTGTTCCCATTCCACTACACAAATCAAGACTAGCGGATCGTGGCTATAATCAATCCGAATTAGTAGCATATCAATTAGCTTTATTGGGTTCTGCGTATGGTATTGAGTTACACACAAATATATTGAAAAGAACACGTAGTAGTACCCCGAATGCAAAGTCTGACTCAAAACAGATGCGAATCAAAAATATCAAGGGTTCATTTGTGGTAAGTCAATCAGCATTTGTTTCAAAAGCCCATATCATTTTAGTTGATGATGTTGTAACTACTGGTACTACCCTTGCAGAGGCACGAAGTGTATTACTTGCGGCGGGGGCACTTGGTGTGAGTGCTATTACTATTGCACATTAAAAATATATCTTTCACTACCCTGACTTTGCGATAAGTACTTCTGGCTATTGTTACAGTTTGTGTACCTCTTCTTTTTTTCGAATCCTCACGCAAGATACGCAGGTATCTTGCTTCGTCTCCGTAAATAAAAACACCCTTTGGGGTTGTTTTTGTTTGCGGAGAACATGGGTTAAGTACCCACAACCCCAAGCGTTATAAGGGTATTTTTAGCATTTTTCCCAAGCTCTAAAATATGTATGTGGGTCGCTTTTGAAGTTTGAAAAAATCAGTCTTATACATTAATAGAGTATGGCAAACCTTTAATA
>JBDLSO010000058.1:0-4177 GCA_039799445.1 Candidatus Parcubacteria bacterium
GCAAGTAGCACATCTTTGGATTTTGGTTCGTATAGCATATCAAGCAACTTTTTCTCTACATCACCAATATCAAGCGGAAGCTCGCTCTGCTCTGTGCTATCGCGATTGTCTACCAGACCAAGCGCTTCGCGTAAGTCATTTGTGCACGTTATGGGTGTGGCACCGAGCTTGATGAGCATATGTGGTCCAGCGCTTCCAGTCGCAAAGATACTTCCTGGTACTGCAAAGACATCGCGGTTATAGTCTGTCGCCAAACGGCTAGTGATGAGAGTGCCGGATTTCTCCTCGGCTTCTATCACCAAGACTGCGCGGCAGAGTCCGACTGCGATACGATTGCGTGCGGGGAATGTATATATTTGTGACTTGTAATCAGGCTCGTATTCCGAGACGAGAGCACCACCACGCTCTACTATTTCTCGGGCAAGTCCAGCATGAGCGCGCGGGTATATCACACTGCCTGAGAGTCCGCAAGGCATAACAGCAATAGTACGCAGCCCAGCGTCTAGTGCTGCTTTGTGGGCAATACCATCTATACCAAGCGCGAGTCCTGAGACTATAATAGTATCAGTACCTGCGAGTCCGGCGATAAGTTTCTGACATACTTCTTTGCCATAACTGGTATACTTGCGCGAACCAACAACAGTCAGTACTTTGGTGTGTTCAGTTATAGTTGGTAAGTCACCGAGCACGTATAATTGCTCGGGTATATTTGGTATTTCAAGTAACGCCTCTAGAAATGAAGTGTGCTTGAACGCGGATTGTTTGTACAAAGTATACATATTATTAGATAATAACTATCTGTACTAATGATAACATTTTTGATATTATAACTGTATACACAAAACTAAAAACTATTAACTAAAAACGACTACAATGCTCGATATCAAATTCATACGCGAAAATAAAGACATAGTTCAAGAAGGAGCCAAGAAAAAGCTCAGTAATTTCAATGTAGAAGAATTGCTTGTCTTGGATAAAAAACGTCTAGAAGTCTTGACCGAGGTTGAACGGTTGCGATCTGAACAAAACAAAATGAGTGACAAAATTGTCGCAGCGACAGACGCTCGTGCTCGCGAGACATATATCAGTGCTATGAAAGTAGTCAAAGAGGGACTACGAGTCAAAGAAGAAGCCCTCAAAGAGATAATGACCGAGTGGCAGCTATTGATGCTCCGTGTTCCCAATGTGCCAGATATGTCTGTGCCATTTGGAGAAAGCGATGCTGATAATGTCGAGATCAAGAGGTGGGGAGATATCAAGCAATTTGATTTTGAAGCCAAAGATCATGTAGAACTGATGACGGTGCTTGGCATGGCAGATTTTGAACGTGGTACCAAAGTACATGGTTTCAGGGGATACTTCTTGACTGGTGCTGGGGTGCAACTCTCTTTTGCAATATGGCAATACGCACTACAATTTTGGATGAAAAAAGGATTCAACCCTGTGATGCCACCTGTGATAGATCGCAAGCAAGCATTTATAGGGAGTGGGTTTTTGCCTGGTGCCGAGGACGATTTGTATCAGACACAAGACGGAGACTTTTTTGCAGGCACAGCAGAGGTTCCTGTGATGGCAATGCACTCTGATGAAGTGCTTGCAGACTTGGCAGGGAAGCCGCTCAAGTATCTTGGTTTTTCTCCTTGTTTCAGGCGCGAAGCAGGAAGTCATAGTCGCGATACCAAGGGGCTCATTCGTGTGCATGAGTTTTATAAATGGGAACAAGTCATACTCTCTGAAGCATCACATCAAACCTCGGTACAACTGCACGATGAAATCAATCGCAATACCGAAGAATTTATTGAGTCACTTGGTATACCATATCGTACTGTGGTGAATTGTGGTGGTGATCTCGGACAAGGACAGGTGAAGAAATACGATATTGAGCTCTGGGTACCAAAAGAAGAAACATATCGCGAGATATCTTCTGCGTCATATTTTCACGATTTCCAAACACGTCGTAGCAATATCAAATACAAAGCAGCAGACGGAGTCACCCGATTCGCTCACTCACTAAACTGTACTGCTATTCCAACACCACGTATATTGGTATCACTGATAGAGAATTATCAACAAGCCGATGGTAGTATCACTATACCAGAAGTACTTCGCCCATATATGGGAACAGATAGCATCAGGCCATAAGCACATACTATGCAAATACGAAAGAGTAGCACAAGTCCTGTTCGTGCTGGTAAAGTGATTAGCAAGAAACCAGTATCAAAACTTGCAAAAAAAAGAACACAAAAAAACAAAAAGAAATTTATTTTTTTAATTGTTGTTTGTGTGCTTCTGGTCGTTGTATATATCGTAGCGATGAGAAGTGCGTTTTTTCGTATAGAAACGATTGAGGTACAAGGAGTGCCAAATACCTATGCTGAGCTAATCAAAAAAGATACACAAGCATATTTGGATACCTATATACTAGGAATATTGCCAAAGAATAATATATTTTTATTTTCTCCAAAAGAAGCCGAGCGAAGTATTCTACAAAAGAATTCATATGTAGAAAGCATAGAGTACAAAAGAAAAGGTTTACATGAGCTTATAGTAGAAGCACAACTTCGCACCCCACGTTTTGTTGTACTGCACAATAAATACAGCACAGAACCAATAGCTTTTGTGGACAATCAAGGACGTATTTTTAGTACTGCATATACAGATACTTCTACTAGTACTATACCGCTGTATGAATCTATTGATCATACAAGTGATCATACAAGTTCGACGACAACTGCCAGTCTGCCTATTAATTTTGCTGAGAAAATAGGAACAACTTTGGATACGCAATACATTTCAAATTTAGTTTTTTATATTGACGAGATAAGTAAGAGAAATTTCAAAGTACATGGAGTAGTAGTCAAACCACTTCAAGATGTTGATATTTTGATTACTCCAGAGGGTGGCGCAATACGTCTTTCACTTGTGAGTGAAAGAGAAAAAGTACTGTCAACATTTGTAGCAGCCAAAAAAGCAGAACCACTACGTGCTTACTTGGCAAACAACATATCGCAAATGCAATACATAGATCTGCGTTATGGCAATAAAGTATTTTATAAATTTACAGAATAATGAAACCAGACTATAGATTTTGGGAAAAATTGAGAGTACAAGCGAGAGATGAAAAAACTCCCTTTTTTGTATTGGCACCAATGGCAGATGTGACTGATGCGGCATTTCGTCGTATGTTTGCCAAGTACGGCAAGCCCGATGTGACTTGGACTGAGTTTGTCTCAGCAGATGGTCTGTGTCTCGGTGGTCGAAAGGTCTTGGTGCGGGATTTGGAATTCACCGAAGCAGAGCGACCAATAGTCGCGCAGCTATTCACTAGCACTCCAGAGCACATGTACGAAGCAGTGAAACTTTGTCGCGAACTTGGATTCGATGGAGTAGATTTGAATATGGGCTGTCCTGATAAAAGTATCGAAAAGCAGGGAAGTGGTGCGGCACATATCAAGGACTTTGCAAATGCAAAGGCAGTATATGAGGCGGCGCTGCGCGCCGCCTCTGGTATGCCAGTATCTATCAAAACTCGCCTAGGGTACAACAAAATAGAAGCAGATACATGGATACGCAATTTGCTCTCGCTCAATCTTCCTGCACTCACTGTACATTTGCGCACTCGCAAAGAGTTGTCGCTTGTCGATGCACATTGGGATTTGATGCCAAGCATTGTACAAATGGCAAGTGAGGTAGCTCCTGAGACACTTATCATCGGAAATGGTGATATCAAAAACATTGAAGACGGAATAACAAGGGTAACCCTTGCAGGTTGTGACGGTGGTATGATTGGGCGTGGTGTATTTGGCAATCCATTTGCTTTCAACCCTGATATTGATTTCGCCGACTTCACACTCCCAAAGCGATTCGAAATATTACTCGAACACACCAGACTGTTTGAAGAGCTTCTTGGCGATATCAAAAGTTTTGCAATCATGAAAAAACATTACAAAGCGTATATCAACAATTTCGATGGCGCAAAAGAGCTACGTACCGAACTCATGGATGCGAAAAATAGCGATGAGATAGAGGGGATACTGGGTGCATTTCTTGAAAAGCAAGAAATGTAGAATATGGAATAAAGAATATAGAATTAAATTTTTTCATATATATCTTCAACTTCTTTAAATCATAATACCTGGTTGCTACTTTTGAATTCTACATCTGAAAACTAAAAGCA
>JBDLSO010000059.1:0-4157 GCA_039799445.1 Candidatus Parcubacteria bacterium
GATATGTAGATATATATAGATATACACCCCACTCCGTGGGGTGTATTCTATTTGTGTATGTAATACAACATACATACAAGCCAACAGTATGAAACAAGGGTTACCCTTGTAAGGGTAACCCTTGTTGGTTGTATGCGTAGGTGTGTCGGTGTGTGTTCGGTATTTTTTGTATGTACATGATACAATATATGTATGAATATATTTATATTATGCGCTCTCGTACTTGCTTGTTGTATTGTGGCAGTATATCTAGTAGCTATAGTAGCTAGACATCATAGTAGTATTGATGTTGGATATGGACTGATTGCTATGGTGGTAGTAGCAGCAGCATATACACATGCAGGTGCAGCTCCAAGTTTGCGCGGAGAAATAGCAACGCTTTTGGTATCTATTTGGGGTATGAGGCTATTTATACATATATACTTTGCACATACAAAAAGAGGAGAACACCCAAGACTCCGGACGCAGAGAAATGAATGGAAGGATAAGGGTAGAATATATGAATCACTTCGCTCATTCTTTCAGGTATTCCTATTGCAAGGCATGTTTTTGTATGTTCTACTACTGCCGGGCATACTCGCCAACACTTCTCCGACCAATGGCATGGAGTGGTATAACTGGGTCGGAGTTTTGCTTTGGATACTAGGATTTATGATACAGACAAGCACCGACAATACGCTATATGCGCATACTTCTTATACAAGCAATAAAACAATTGTACAGAAGGGTTTGTGGAAATATACGAGACATCCAGACTATTTTGGCGAAGTTCTCATGTGGTCGGGGCTCGCACTATTGTGTCTCTTTGGGGTAAAGCATTCAGTACTTGCGTTGTTGTCCCCACTCTATATCACGCTGTATACTCTCTATGTCACCATTCCTAGCAGCGAGAAGTTACTTGTACACAAAACTGGCTGGGAGAAATATATACAAAAAACCAGCCCGCTCTTTCCTTGGTTCCCTAAACAATAAATTATTATTATGATACATTCTATATTACTCTCATCTGTATTACTCCTTTGTTTTGTGACATTTGTATATTTCGTCGCACTGCTTCGAAAAGACAATAGTATCGCCGATATTGCCTATGGGGCCGGATTTGCTCTCGTCACTCTGTTTCTCTATTTCTCGCAAGATATTACTCCAAGCATTCGTTCGAGTATCATAACGACACTCATTGCAATATGGAGTGCACGCATTGTGTATCGTATATATATGAAAAATCGTGGCAAGAAAGAAGATTTTCGCTACGCTGCTTGGCGTGCAGAATGGATGAAAAAAGGAAATATATACACTGCTGTACGTAGTTATATACAAGTGTTTTTACTACAAGGAATTATTATATTCATAGTTGTATTACCAGGTATACTCGGCAACACCCCGCAAAACAATACCATGCAGTGGTATAACTGGGCTGGGGTAGTGCTTTGGATAATTGGATTCATATTTGAAAGTGTTGGAGACGCACAGCTCGATAGATTTCTCAAAAGGAAAAAAGAGGGAATTGAAAAAGCAGGTATTATGAAAGTCGGGCTATGGAAATATACGAGACATCCAAACTATTTTGGTGAATCACTAATGTGGTGGGGGCTAGCGTTCATATGCCTCTTTGGCGTACCATACTCTGTATTGGTATTTGTCTCTCCGATACTTATTACCCACTTACTACTCAATGTCTCAGGCATACCAATGCTTGAAGCCAAATGGGTAGGAAATCCTGAATGGGAAGAGTACAAAGCAAAGACTAGCGCATTTATACCTTGGTTTCAAGAAAAGAGATAGCGAGTATCAACTCAGTATCAGTACAACAGACAAAATAAAAATCTCCAGTGAAACTGGAGATTTTTATTGTACGTTCTTACCAAGAACGGCGGTCACGAGATTGTCCGTCGTCACGGCGTGGTGGACGAGCTTCAAGTGGACGAGCTTCGTTTACAGTGAGCAAACGCCCTCCAAAGTCAGCATCGTGGAACATTGAAATTGCTTTTTGAGCGCCTTCATCGTCAGTCATTTCTACAAAACCGAAGCCTTTTGAGCGTCCTGTCATCTTGTCCATAATGATAGATGCAGAATCAACTGATCCAGCTTGTTCGAAATGAGCTTTTAGTTCTTCATTTGTAGTCGAGTAAGGAATACCACCAACGTATAATTTTTTTGCCATAATAGCTTTATTTAGTCTTTAACAATAACAAGTGTGCAAGGCGACTAACTCTCTTAAAAAACGGAGTAACTTTCACACTTCACCACTATACTACAAATCTATTGCTTTTACAAGGGAAATATGATATTATGTTGTTTCGTACTGTGTATAACCTCGCGTCACGCACAGTATGAATTATTAACGGTATAACACAAATAGCACGCGTTTCCGTCCATACATTTTCTTTTGCAGAGACTATGCTTATAGTCAAATCAGAATAATGTGTATGTGATACAAAACGTACTCATATAATATATGGCAAAAACATCAGTTATTGCACGCGCTCTGAAAACTCCAAAGTTTTCTACGCGTAGCGTTCGTCGCTGTTTCAAGTGTGGTCGAAAGCATGGATATATGCGTGACTTTGATCTCTGTCGTACTTGTTTTCGCGAACTCGCGAATGAAGGTATGATTCCGGGTATCAAAAAATCATCTTGGTAAGAAATAATTCCAAAATGAGCCATCTACTTCGTTATTAGTATTTTCTACTCAGTCACAATACGTCATGTATTGCTCAGTCGTAGAAAATACTACTGCCTCGTAGTAGTTGTCATTTTGAAACATTTCAAACAATAAAACATATGGATCAAATCGCAAACATGCTTTCAGGTATTAAAAATGCCGGCAAAGCCAAAAAAGAAACAGTAATAGCACCCTTTTCAAAACTTAAATTAGAGATTGCAAAATCACTAGTGAGTGCAGGGTATATCAAAGCAGTCAAAGAAATTACAATAGGTGCCCACCCAGGACTTGAGCTTGTACTGATGTACAACAAAGACGGTGAGCATATAATTGTAGATATCAAACGTATTTCAAAACCTTCAAGGCGTGTGTACAAAGGAACAAAAGATATCAAGCCAGTTAAATTCGGGCAAGGTACACTATTCCTTTCAACACCAAAAGGAATACTAACAGGAAAACAAGCTCGCAAAGAGTTGGTCGGCGGTGAAGCATTATTCGAAATTTGGTAATAAAACATTTATGAGTAGAGTAGGAAAACAAATCATTACAATACCAGAAGGAGTTACTGTCGCACTACAAGGACAAACTTTTTCGGCTCGTGGACCAAAAGGAGAACTTTCACGCGACTTTCTTGACAATATAGAGATCAAAATCGAAGGAAATGTTATCACTGTACACCCAAGACGTAACGACGTAAAAACTCGTGCACTTTGGGGAACAACCGCTGCACTTGTCAAAAATATGGTGACAGGAGTACACACACCTTTTGAGAAAAAACTCATTGTAGAAGGTGTTGGGTTCAAATGGGAAGTAAAAGGAAATGAGCTTCACATGGCGCTCGGATTCTCTCACCCAGTTATCAAGGAGATACCAGCAGAGCTCACTGTGACAACTGAAAAATTGACACTGACAGTTTCTGGTATCGACAAAGAGAAGGTCGGATTATTTGCAAACAAGGTTCGCAGTCTGAAAAAGCCTGAGCCATACAAAGGAAAGGGTATCAGATACAGCGATGAAGTGATTCGCCGAAAACAAGGTAAGAAATCATAGTCCTTATACAATCAACATCTATGAAATCAACAACAGTTATAAAAAAAGAAAAGAGAATGCGTCGACATGCACGTGTTCGTTCACTTGTCTCAGGTACAGCAGCACGTCCTCGTCTTGCAGTATTTCGCTCAAACAGATTCATGTATGCACAACTTATTGATGACCTAGCACAGACAACACTTGTCTCAGCGGCAGATATGGGAAGTGACATGACAGGTAACAAAGTCAGTCGTGCAGAATCAGTCGGTACAGAACTCGCGAAGAGAGCAAAAGCAGCTGGTATCACTGCTGTCGTATTTGACCGTGGTGGTTTCAAATACACAGGACGTGTAAAGGCACTCGCAGACGCTGCGCGTGCAGCAGGGCTTCAATTTTAATCTTATTAATAAAAAAACAAAAAAAGTAGTATGTCAGAAATAGATACGAACAACACAGACGCGGAAGC
>JBDLSO010000060.1:0-3515 GCA_039799445.1 Candidatus Parcubacteria bacterium
TGCTGCAGGCTTAACTTTTTCGTCAAAAAGTTTTATCTATGCACCACCTCATGGTTTTGCTTTGATACATTTCCGTCTAAATGTGCTCATTTCGATACGAATTTTATGTTTAAAATTCGTTCGGTGTTTGAATCTCAACGCAAGCAAAGTAGTGTAGTTGCTCATCCTCCGCCATATTAAAATCCCCAAAGGGGATTTTAATATGGCAGGCCATGTGGGTTAAGTACAATAGTAGTGAGGCACTGTAAGGGTATTCTAAGATGGTTTTAGGGATTGAAATAAGATATGTGGGTCAGAGTAATGTTATTATTTCTCGATAATTTTCGTTCGTTCCCAATCAGTTGGTACAACATTTAGAATTCTCTTGTTTTCAATATCAAGTTGGAAAATCATATCAGCAAGTTTCCATTTACGAATTACTCCAGCTTGATCAAATTTAACTTTTAATTTATTCATCTCACTCTCTGCTTCTGTCATTATATTTGAAATATCGCCATCGGAGTAACCTTTTTCTTTGAGAGCAAGACTGTCTTTTTCAGACCAGCGTATGCCTTCGATGCGTTCCATTACAATGATATGAATTCCTCCTTGTTCTGCTTTTGCAATAGGTCGAGCGGCAGGCAATCTCAATTGAGCAAGGTGTTCAAGAATTTTATATTCATAAAATGGATCACCAGATTCTCCCACTGCTCCTTTGACAATATTTACCCTTTTTGCCACTATTTGAATTTCTTTTCCTTCAGAATTTTTCCATACAGGTAAATCTTTAACTGCTGTTGGGTCTTCTCTGACTTTTCCATCCTCGTCAATTTTTATCTCTCCTAGTTTGATATTTTTCCCTTCTCGTTCAAAATATTCAGTTGGGTTTTGAATAAATTCCTGTGGGACAAAATCACTAAAATCAGTCTCAACTTCGACACGGGAAGCAGGGACGATTTCTTGACTTTTATTTTGTGAGAATTCTAAATTCATTGGTATTTTGAGGCATATGGGTCTGCCGATACTAAATACTTACTGCGGAGGCAGAATATTGTCGCACTGCGTGCTCGTATTCTGCACTACGCAAATTATAGTCGTCTGAGTACAGACTCCTTAATTTGCGGAGGATGTGAATCGGTCACCAGTTTGGATATATCTTTCGTATTACATACTCATATATATCTCAAACTCTCGACCCCGCCGTACTCGACAAGCACTCCCAGTGGGTCGTCTTGTGTACCGAGCACTCTTTTCGAATCTCACATCCTCTAATAAAATATAATCGCCCGCAGCATGCTACAGGGCTCATTATTTTATGCGGAGGATGTGAGATTCGAACTCACGGGCCTTTAAAGGGCCGGCGGTTTAGTAAACCGCTGGTTTCAACCACTCACCCAATCCTCCAATACTGCTTAGTATAGCGTATTTTATATTTTATTTCCAGGTACTTTTTTGTATACTGTGTAGCATGCATACAAAGCGTCCTGACTTTATACATCCAAACGAATCGACACGTTTTTTGAAAACAATTTTTAGTACACAAAAGGGAATAGTGCACGAGACCAATCCCAAAATAGTTGTATGTGACTTTTTTCTTTTTTCAATTATATATTGTACTAGTGATAGTGCTCCTGATTTAGAATATATTAAAAAGAATAAACAAAAACCAACACTCATTATCTGGGACAGAACAGAGAAAAAAGAAAATACTATTCCAAACGGATGGTACTCTTTTGCTTTGGTCGGAACACGCCCAGACCTCGGTATCTTATATGTACAAGAAGAGTACAAAAAGAAATGGTCAGAGTCAGTCAAAAGAGCATTACGAAGATGGCAATCTCAAGAGAGATACATCATTACAGAGATATCTCTTGATACCTATTTGGCTGCATACACAAATTCAACAGTCATTGCATATATCAAACAAACGTATTCAAAATTACTACCAGTATATTCACAGAACTATCTGAGTGATTTCGTCTGTTATGGAGTAATAGATACTACAACTGGTCAGTGTATTGCAGGTCTGTCAACAGTATATGAAAAAGAAACAGATCAATCCAAACATGTATCAGCCTTTCTTCTGAATGAAGCATATAAAACAGATGCAGGCACCGCACTGATGAATCACTGGGTACAAGAAACAAATTCACAGAAACTTTCATACGCAAATTTTGGAATAGTCTGGAAAAAAGGTGATCCAAATTCATGGAAAGGGTATAGTGCATTTAAGCTTCATTTTGGATTGACTCGCGTGATACATCAAACACCTTTAACCAAAATACTGTGGTGAGACTTCGGTGTATTTTAGTTAGATAATATGATATACTCTGCACACAAGAGAATACATATATGGAGATGTGTCAGAGTGGTCTATCGTGTTTCCTTGCTAAGGAAATGGGGGTTCACGCCCCCCGGAGGTTCGAATCCTCTCGTCTCCGCAAATAGAATAAAGTATCGAACATGACCCAATATCTTTGGATATGTAGATAAGAGTCATTTTATTTCTATGATACTTGCTATAATAAAACTATGTCTAAAAATGAGAAGAAAACAGAAAACTTAACTCGTAAATTTTTATCTAAAGTTGGAATTTTTGACAATCAAGAATATATAACAGAGGAGCAAAAAAGTGATAATCCTCTTATTCAAAAATTACTAAAGAATGCAAGTAAAGGTGGTAATGGAATGGGGAAACCTGAGTTTATTATTACTGCAAAAAATAAAGACAAAGATTTTCTTATTGTTATAGAATGTAAGGCAGAAACAAAGTATCATGTGTCAGATACAAAAAATAACTATAAAGATTATGCTGTTGATGGAGCACTTTTGTACTCATCATATCTTTCAAAAGAATATAATATAATTTCAATAGGTATATCTGGCGAAGAAGAAGTTAATTCTAAAATAGCTACTTACTTTCAGCCTAAAGGGTCAAATACTTACAATCTTTTACAAGATGAAAATAATAAACCAGTTGAACAAGTTCTTGATTGGGATAGATATATTAAACTTGCAAAATTTGATCCTAAACTTGCGGAAACACGACATAAAGATTTAATGAAATTTTCAAAAGACCTCCATGACTATTTACGTGATTATGCAAAAATAACAGAAGCGCAAAAACCTCTTATTGTTAGTGGGGTTTTAGTATCTTTAATGGATTTAGGGTTTAAAGAAGCATATAAAAGATATGAATCGCAAGATTTAGCAACAGCATGTTTTGATGCAATTAAAAAACAAATAAATAAATTTGAATTAGGAGAGCAAAAAAATGAAAAGAAAAATGCAGTTATAAATGCATTTAGTTTCATCGAACATCATCCAGAATTACAAAAATTCGACAACAAAAGAAATGAATCACCTTTGATGCATATTATTAAAGAGCTAGATATCCATGTAGAACCTTTTACAAAGGATCACTATGATTTTGATATTATTGGAAACTTTTATGGTGAATTTATTCGTTATACCGGTGGAGACGGTAAAGGGCTTGGAATTGTACTTACTCCAAAACATATAACTGATTTGTTTGC
>JBDLSO010000061.1:0-3355 GCA_039799445.1 Candidatus Parcubacteria bacterium
GACTGTTGCAACGTCTTTCTTGCTTGTAGTGGCACCTATCTGCCCTGCTGCTGCTAATTTCTCAAGAGTGGTCACTAGGCGGTCTATTTTGCTATTCATCTCGCTTAAAGTCTTTTTTACCTCATCAGCAAATGCTCCTCCATTTGGATTTGGTGCTTTGAATTCTCGAATTGGGCGCATTTCTCTGTCTCCAAAACTTTTCTTTGCACCAAATGGTTCGCGATTTTCAAAACGATTATCAAATGATTTCTTTGCTACGAATCCATTATCGCGTCCTCCGTCTTTCTTGTTACCAAAGCAGTCACTACAGAGCACTGGCTTTTCACCAGTTGGACGAAAAGGTACTTCGCAACTTTTATTGCAATCACTACACACAGCTTTGTGCATTGTTGTTTCTCTATTGTCACGTCCTCCCCACTCTTTCTTTTGGAAACTTGATTTAGCGTTTGAGCGTCCTCCTCCAAATCCTCCTCGATTGCCACCTCGGTCACCTCCTCGCTGTTCTCTGTCATTCCCCTTTTTTTGAAAATTTCCCATATAGTTATTTTGTTCTTGCGCGCAAACGATTATTATGAATTATATATACAGTGTATGCTTTTTGATTGTAAATAGCAACAAAGTTTACATTGTTGCTATAAGTATTAATTTCTGGCTACGTGTCATACGCTTATACATGGCTTCAAGTGCACGAGCCTCTTTGAGAGTTGCTGCTTGTGTATGATATACCAATTCTACCGGTCTACGACCTCTTGTATATTTTGCACCAGCATTGCTACTATTGTGTTGCATTAGTCTTTTGTCTAAATCAGTCGTTGAGCCGCAGTACAGGGTACCATCACTGCATTTGAGTATATAGGCGACATATGACATATTATTTATTCTTGGCTCGTGTGAGGGCTGCATCTATAAATGCAGAGAAAAGTGGATGTGGCGCAAGAGGGCGCGCTAGAAACTCTGGATGAAATTGGCAAGCTACAAAAAATGGATGAACCTTTTTGGGTAATTCTATAATTTCAGTAAGTCTACCGTCTGGTGACATACCAGAGAGTATGAGTCCGCTACTACGTAGATCTTCGAGTATACTTGGAAAAACCTCGTACCTGTGCCTGTGGCGTTCTACTATTTGTTTTTCACCATATGCTTTGTAGGCTATAGTGTTTGGTACAAGCTCTGCCACATAGTTGCCGAGTCTCATAGAATTACCGTATTCTTTGTTTTGTACTTTTATTTTTTGATCGTCGAGTATATCAATGACCGGAGTAGTTGTATGGGGTGAAACTTCGGTGGTATGTGCATCCTTCCAGCCAAGAACGGTGCGACTGTATTCTACTACTGCAAGCTGCATGCCATAACATATACCGAAAAAAGGAATACCGTTTGTGCGTATATACTCGATTGCTTGTATTTTGCCTTCTACACCACTCGCACCGAAGCCACCTGGTATCAGCACACCATCATACTTTTTAAGTATAGAAACATGTACTGCGCGACTTTCGAACTCTTTTGAATTGATCCAACTTATTTTAATTTTAGATTTTGCAGCGTATGCACTATATTTGAGTGCTTCTATAACAGACAAATATGAATCAGATAACGTATAATCGCCAGTATCAAAGTATTTGCCAACTATCGCTATATTGACTGTTTTGTTTGCTTTTTTGGGTGCAGAGAAAAACTCTTGCCACGACAGCAGTCCTTCGCCTTTTTTCTTTTTGAGTTTGAGTATTTTGATAACTGTCTCACCAATATGATCTTTTTCAAAATTCAGAGGTACATCATATATACTTTCAATATCTGGTGCAGATATAACTCTATCTTTGCTTATATTACAAAATAGTGCTATTTTCTCTTTGCGTTTATCATCGAGCGGGTCTGAGCTACGAGCAATAATAATATCTGGTTGTATACCAGTACTGCCGAGCGTACGTACTGCGTGTTGTGTTGGTTTGGTTTTCATTTCACCAACTTTACTTGGTATTGGTACATAGGATACCATCACGAACATGACCGAATCTGGCTTTTCCATTTTCATCATACGAGCAGCTTCAAGGAAGAGAATGTTTTCGTATTCTCCTACTGTACCTCCTATCTCAATCAATACCACTTCTGCTTGTGCTTTTTTAGCTGCTCGTTTGATTCGAGCTATCACTTCAAGTGGTACATGCGGTACTACTTGAACACATTTACCTTTGTATTCTAAATTTCGTTCGCGATTGATGACAGTCTGATAGACCCTACCTGTGGTCATATAGTTATCACGACCAAGTGTTGTATTGAGAAATCTCTCATAATTTCCCATGTCTTGGTCACATTCGTCCCCATCCCCTAGTACAAATACTTCACCATGCTCTGTTGGATTCATTGTGCCTGCGTCTATATTGACATACGGATCTATTTTGATTGCGGTTACAGTATAGCCGCGAGATTGTAATATCTTTGCGATAGAAGATGTTGTGATACCCTTTCCAACTCCAGAAATAACTCCACCGACGACAAAAATATATTTGGTATCTATCGTTTTGCTTTGAGGAGTTTTTTTCTTGGTCATTTTATTATCTTAAATATCTACGTACTGCAAGGAAGCTAGACACTGCACCAACCAGCACCCCTGTGACTAATAATATTCCAAATAGTGAGAAAAAGTTAGTTTTGTAAAACTCTAGAAAACTAATACCTGCTAAATAATCAACTGTATGCGAAGTTGCCCAAGCAGAAAGTGGCCAAAATAGTATCATGGTGAGCACTGATGCAAATGCACCATAGAGCATACCTTCAACCACAAATGGTCCTTTTATATATATATTGTCAGCACCAACGAGCTGCATGACACTGATTTCTTCACGGAATACATATATCGCAAGTCTGATAGTTACAAATGTAATCATAATAGAAATCGCAATAAAGATTCCAGCTGCTATTTGCCCCCAAAGTGAGATACCCGCTGTGATAATATTGAGTTTATCAATTATTACTTTGTTGTTGCGATAATTTATCTTGTCGATAAGTCCTGGATTTGCCGCAACGTATTGACTGCCGCCTTCCAAGAAAGCTGCTATACTTTCGTATTGATTTGTATCTTTTGCTTTGATCGAGAGTACTGCACCAAGTGGATTTTCACCCAACTCTTCGAGTGCACGTAGTGTGAGCTCGTCGTTTTTGTGTCTTTCTTTGAACTCTTCTAATGCTTGTTCACGTGAGGTATATTCTACAGTAGCAACCTCGGGAAGATTTTTGATTGCCAGAAATAATTCTTTTATCTTTTCTTCGGGTGCTCCAACAGTGAAATATACATTTACATCTACCTTTTCTTTTAATTGCACTAGTGTCGTGTTGACAGCCGATCTCACAAAGAAAA
>JBDLSO010000062.1:0-3182 GCA_039799445.1 Candidatus Parcubacteria bacterium
CACTGGAACACTCCCAGATGTACTGATTGAAAGTGAAACCGATCGTATGATTGCACAAATGAAAGGTGATGTTGCTCAAATGGGAGGAAAATTCGAAGAATACTTGACCTATATCAAAAAAACAGAAAGTGATTTGAGAACAGAATGGAGATCGGATGCAGAGAAGCGTGCAAAAATACAACTTATCTTAAATCAAATTGCAACAGAGAAAAAAATTGAACCTGACACAGAACAAGTACAAAAAGAAGCAAAAAGATTGATGGAAATGTACAGCGATGCTGATGAAAAAACAGCAACAGAATATATGCATCAAATGCTACTAAATGAAGCAGTCTTGAAAGAGATAGAGGGGTAAGATTGTTCTAGAATATAGAATGAGAATATAGAATAATATACTACACAAGAAAAGCCGCGCTATGCGCGGCTTTTCTTGTGCTATAGAGTATGGTATTGTATATATATGAATTTTGAACGCCCACCGATAACAAACAATAAAGAAATTCCCTATGCTGAGAAAAGAGAAAGAATATTCGAAATGATAGCATGTAGAGAAATTTTTACTCTCTTTGAAGATACATTTTTTGATTTAGAATTATGAAGAGTCAGAAGTCCAAAGTATTAGAACAAGATTATCAGAACTCAGTATAAATGATCTGAAACATTTCTATGCAGTACCCGAAGAAATAAGAGTAGATTTTTTTTCAAAACAAATAGAAAAAATAAAAGAAGCACACATGCCTATAAGTACAATTGTTGATTCAGTTGTTGAAATAAACAAACGGAACGGTTTTACTCTTGGTTTTCATATGTCAAAATTTGATATCAAGCCAGAGCACAAAGGTTGGGTAATAGCTGGATATGAACTTGATGATAGAGACAATTTACCAATGGCATATTATAGTTTAGATTATACAAATGCGTTTAGAAAAAGAGACCCCAATTTCATTTATGTTGTACGTGCTGATACTAAAAGTGATACACATAAAAAAGATTTAACAAACAATTGGGGTAGGGCATCAAGCTTGTCTATTATAGCAAAATTAGATGTCGCGGATATAGATAAAGAAGTAGAGCAAAGGCTTACAGAAAATACAAATGAAACAGATGGAGAAGAATATAAAATAGCAGCATAATAAAAAATCCATAGCACAAAGTGTGCTATGGATTTTTTGCAACACAATGACAAGTTTCAATCTATGAAAGTAGTCTGAGGCTTGCTGCTACTATCGCCGCTGTCTCGGCGCGGAGAATCCCCTCTCCCATTTTTCGTATTTTTGTGCCAAAGTCTTTGGCGAGTTGTAGCTCGTGCTCAGAATACCCACCCTCTGGTCCAATACATATGATACGAGTATCAAAGTCGGTACTCGCCTCACCTGTCATATCGTATATGACGCAGTTATTATTCTGCACCATATCTTCGAATTTTTGTACGCTATGCAGTGTCGGCACCCTACCCCAGCCAGACTGCTCGGCAGCCTCAACCAGTATTTTGTGTAATCTCTCTTCACCATACATCTTCTGTATTGATCTCTCGGATATGAATGGATACAAGTCCGTCACTCCAAGCTCGGTACACTTGGATAGTACGAGTTCAAAATTGTCTTTCTTAATGAGTGCAAGTGCCAGACCACACTCCCGACTTTGCATGCGACTCGGAGTCTTGGCTATTTCTACAAGCGTCGCACTTTTTTTGTCGATGTCCTCAATGCGGTAGCTGTGTTCGAATCCGTCACCAAACAATACGACACTGTCACCAGCAATATAGCGAAAGACGTTTCGCCATTGATGCAGGTGTTCGCTATGTGTGTATAGAAGCTCAGGTGTCAAATACTCTGTTGTATAGAATCTGTGTAGTCTCATGAATTTGGAGAGAGGGTTTATCGAGCAGCCAAAAAGTGCGCTATCTCTTTGTAGTATTTGGCTTTGCGACTATCGTCTAGTCCCAAGTGCCCACCTTTTTTGTATTCTATAAATGATGCATTACTATCTCGCAGGAAACTATACACTGGATCTATTGGTACAACAGTATCGTCAGCGGCGTGTAGTATGAGTATTTTCTCTCCTGGGAGTGTATCCCCCACTCTCACTGGTGCATAGATTTTGTTTGCTTTTATTTTCTTCCAGCCCAATTCTGTGCCGCGATACGCGTCACCAAAAGAGTAGCGAGTAAAACGATAAAAGAAATCAAAAGGTTCAGCGTCACCATCTATAGACCAATCAATCACAGGCGCGAGCGCTACAACTTTTTTAACTTTTTTGTGTTGGCTAGCAAGTACTGCACCAGTTCCTCCGAAACTTCCACCAATAATGAATATATTTTTTACCTGTATAGGAATCATTTTTTCATTATATCCATCACAAACACCGACAAACTTTTTATTTGTGATTTCATCTACTATATCGAGTATATCTATATGGGGTGACTGCTTCAAAAATGCACCACCGGACTCCCAAGTGCCACGATATCTAGGTAGTATACACGTATATCCTTTTGATGACCAAAACGTCATGATTTCAGGCTTGCTTGGCATACTAGGCATACCACCGAGTAGAATCAACACTTTACCTGTTTGTTTGGTAGGCAGCATAACTTCTGCAACAATCTCTTTGCAAAAACGTGTACGAATTGGATATGTATTCATATGTATAGTATAGCAATATTTTCTATGTTTGTATTTTTTTCTTGAAATTACAATCCCTTGGGTGCTAGAGTTGCACCGCATGCTGCCTTTTGGGAGATATGTTATGGAGACGCGGCTGAGTGCATTGGTAATACGCTTGACAAATTACTTTATATATGATAAGATATGTTAAGCCTGAAAAAAAGTTCAGGCCAAACAAAAACGGCTATTGCCAGAAAGATGCTCAAATGAGATATAGCTAAAGCCCAATAATTTATTGCGAACCAGCCAAAAGCTGTAATCGCTGCGGATAAAACCGCCAATGCAAAAGAAGTGGAGTTAAACTAAATAAAAGGGTTTACACTTAATCGACAAAAACAGAAGTGTCTCGGTACTCAGAGACCACGGGTCATTAAGAAATAACCATGACGGAACGCCGTCCAGTAAAACGCACACGCCCTCGGGCATTCAAACAGGAATATGGAACTCATTCCATCCCTATCTTACTTAATTGTAAGAAAAAAATGAGCGGTACGGACAGCCGTTTGTCCTATTGTAGAG
>JBDLSO010000063.1:0-3163 GCA_039799445.1 Candidatus Parcubacteria bacterium
AAAGTAGACTTGTGGAAACTTCGTACCGGCAGACTCTCGCTTGATGAGGATTTCGATCGTATTAAAAACTCACTTGATAGATTCAATAAAGCACCGATACTTATCGATGATCAAGCTGCAAACTCTATCACTCGTATGCGTAGCGTGATACGTCGCTACAATGTCGAACATGATATTCCGATTGGTCTTGTTATAGTCGACTATTTACAGCTGATGTCAACAGCCAAAAACTATGACTCCATGGTCAATCAAGTGACTGAAATTTCTCGCTCACTCAAAGCATTGGCAAAAGAGTTCAATGTACCAGTACTCGCACTTTCACAGCTCTCGCGTGCTGTAGAGGCTCGTGGTGGGCGTCCACGCCTCTCTGACCTTCGTGACTCAGGGTCTATCGAGCAAGATGCCGATATCGTAATGTTCTTGCATCGTGAGAACAAAGAAGAAGATACATTTGGATCATATGACTTGGATATTCTGATTGAAAAGCATCGTAATGGTCCAACTGGTGAAATCAAGCTCAAATTCGACGCCAAGAAAATGTCATTCACTGAAACTACTACTGGGTTCGATGGACTTGGACTTGTTAACTCACCATTTAGTGCCAATGATTTTATGTAAAAAATCAAAATGAATTCAATAGAAAAACTCACCAACCTCTTCAAACGTTTCCCTGGTATCGGACCTCGCCAAGCCAAGCGTTTTGTCTATTTCCTATTATCTCAACATAGTAGCTTCATAGATGAACTTATCAAAGAGATACAGGTATTGCGTACTCAGACTACTCAATGTACCGAATGTTTTATATATTTTACTAAAGACAATTTTAGTGAGCTTTGCGATACCTGTAATCGAAGTAGTACAGATACCAGTACACTTCTAGTAGTATCAAAAGATGTCGACGTCGAAGCAATCAAACGTGCCGACGTATACAAAGGACGCTATTTTGTACTTGGTGGCACACTACCATTTCTTGAAAAGGTTCCGACCAATTATGTACGTAGTACCCAGCTTGCAGCCTATATTGCTCGTCACCGTGCTGATTTGCGCGAAATAATATTTGCATTACCAGTAACTCCAGAGGGTGATAATACACGAAAGTTTTTGATAGACACATTGCCACTTGAACATATTTCCTATAAAACGCTAGGGCGTGGGCTCTCTACTGGTACCGAGATTGAATACTCCGATAGTGACACCATCGCAAGTGCATTTAGGAATAGGTATTAAATAAAATAAAAACTCTGTATATACAGAGTTTTTATTTTATTCTTCTTCATCTTCCCCTGCTCCTTCTCCCCAATTATTCTCATCGGACAATGCTTCTACTATAGGCCCAAAGTCACCAAGTAATATCTTTGGCAAATTATGCCATGACATTCGTATACGGTGATCAGTGATACGGTCTTGAAGGAAATTATAGGTTCGTATTTTCTCTGACCTGTCTCCTGTACCAAGCTTGTTGCGTTTTTCATTTGAATGCTCAGCGTCTTCTTTTTCCAATTGCAATTGATCGAGCTTGGCTTGTAGCATCGCCATTGCTTGCTCTTTGTTTTTGAGCTGGCTACGCTCTGTGGTACAGCGTACAGCGAGTCCTGATGGTTTATGAATTATTCTAACCGCCGTCTCTACTTTGTTTACATTTTGTCCTCCAGCCCCACCCGATCGCGAGGTCTCTATCTCGATATCGCTGGGTGCTATGGTTATCTTGGTACGAGTGCGAATCGGCATAACAGCAATTGAGATAGTCGATGTGTGTATGCGTCCGTTCTTCTCGGTCTTGGGTACTCTCTGTACTCGATGTACACCTGTTTCATACTTGAATGTTTCAAAACATGTTTTCCCTTTAATCTCAAATGAGACTTCTTTATAGCCGCCATTATCACTTACCGAAGAATCGAGCACACGCATTTCAATATTGTGCATTGCTGCATAATTCTGATACATAGTTGCAACATCTCCAGCAAAGAGAGCTGATTCTTCTCCGCCAGCTCCAGCTTGGATTTCCATGATGAGTGTTGTAGGTACTTCAACTTGTTCTTTTTCAGAATCAACTATTTTCTGCAACTGTGCATACTCTGCATCTTTTCTCTCTCTCAATACACCGAGCTCGATCTCTGCCATTTCTTTCATAGACTCATCCAAGAGCATAGCTTCTAATTCAGTTATTTCCGCAAGCGTTTTTTCATATTGGTTTGCAAGAAAGCTTGTTTTGTAATTTTTTTTGAGTTCTTCTATATCCATATATTGTATTCGAGCAAAATAAAATCGCATCTCAAAATGGACGCGATTCTATATGAAATCAGTTACGCTTGCTTTGCAGCAGCTCTTTTTTTGAACTTGTCCACTCTACCAGCTGTGTCGAGCACTACTTCTTTACCTGAGTAAAATGGGTGGCAACTTCGGCAAATTTCTACTGTAATTGACTCTTTGATAGATCCAACAGAAAATACAGCAGCGCAGTTACTGCACTTTGCTTCTGCCTCTACGTGGAATTGTGGGTGTATATCTTTTTTCATAACGTATATCAATTATAGCATATTTTTACTCCCCTTGCAATAAATCAATTTGAGCTTGTATACTAGCCTCTTTTCGAAGTACTGCATTACCATAGGCATTTCCCACTCCAGCCGAACATGCTCTACCAGAATAATACCTACATGCTGCATTTCTTTCTGCTTCAGTTGTTTGTTTTGCTGCTCCCAAATCTGCTAAGAATATACCCATAGCTGTCACAGCGTGGTAATTGTTCCATGGATCAGCGTAAGTTGCTCCCGAAGCATTTTCTATACGTTTTTTGATACTCATCCATGTAGCAGGCATAAATTGTGCTATACCCATCGCACCACCATACCCTTGAAAAGCACAAGAAACTTTTGTTTTGAATGTATCCCTTCCAACCGCTTGCGTAATACTAATAAATGGCTGCACGCTATTTGGACGCATTTCACCACGGCTAGCACCACTGCTGATTGACACCAGTCCTCCTCCGCTATCTTTCATATAGCATTGACCTGTATTTGCACCGAGATTGGTCTCTTGACTCATAACCGCCATGATAAATGCTGCTCGTACTCCTGTGCTTGCTTGAGCACGCTTTGCAAAGTCGTACAATGTTCCGAACTTAATACTACTACCATCCTGCAATGAAAAGAGTGCGGCACGT